>CBDUZQ010000243.1:0-4371 GCA_965371755.1 uncultured bacterium | reverse complement strand
CGTACTTGTTTTAGCAAACTGGAACCATTGGCCGAAGAGGATCGGATTGAAAGTTACAGCCAAATCGACTCGAGGAGTCGGCACGACCACCAAGCGAGACACCCTGACCATTGTCGGCCTTCTGCTGATTATCGCCGTGGCCTACCTTGCCTACTATCTGCCTGGGGCAGATTCTCCAGCGGCTCAGGAGGAAGCGCCGTTTCACCCCGATCTGTCGGCGGGCGGCATGGATGATGCGATGAACGCACTGGCCAACCTGCCGGAGGACTACGAGACGTTGGTGCCGATGGGCAACAGTTTCATGGATCAGGGCAGCTTTGCAGTGGCCGCCGAGATCTACAAGCGAGCATTGGCCATCAACGACGTGCCCGATGTGCGAGTCGACTACGGCGCCTGCTTGAACGCGATGGGACTGCCCCTGCGAGCCATCGCGGAGTTTCAGCAAGCGCGCTCCAGCAACCCGAATCATGCCATCGCCTGCTTCAATCTGGGAATCGTGTACTTTTCACAACAACAGCAGGACTCGGCCCGAACGTACTTCAACAAGTATCTGGAACTCGATCCCACCGGTCAAGCCGCCGAAGCCACCAGAGGTTACTTGCAGGAACTTGGTGAATAGTCTTCTACAGTTTGCTCTCACGTGGGGCGCCGCAACCTGGGACATGCTGCTTGACTCATCTCTTCTTCTTCTGATCGGGCTGGGGCTGGCCGGGCTGATCCGGCTGCTCCTCACCGAGAAAAAAGTTAACCGCTTCTTGTGCGGCGGCGGACCTGCCCCGGTTTTCAGAGCAGCCCTTTTGGGCATCCCCCTGCCCCTGTGTTCCTGTTCGGTGTTGCCGGTGGCGCATGAGCTTCGTCGCTCCGGAGTCAGCAAGGGGGGCACTATAGCGTTTCTGATCTCGACCCCGGAATCCGGAGTCGACTCGATCGTGCTCACCTACACCCTGATGAACCCGATCATGACAATCGCCCGTCCCATTACGGCGTTCCTGACTGCCATTACAGCCGGTCTGATAGAAAACCGGATCAGCCCCGACTTGGACGGGGCAGACGAATCCACCGCCGAGCCCGAAGCCGACTGTGGTTGTGACTGCGAGTCGGATAAAGTTGCCGTCGAAAGTTGGACCCGTCGAATCTGGGCCGGCCTCAAATACGCCTACACCGACCTGCTGGCTGACCTTGCCTTTTACCTGCTCATCGGCTACTGCCTGGCCGGGTTGGTCGCAGGTCTCTGGGGGGCGGATGCCGGCGGTTTACCTGACAGTTTCCGTACCGGTTGGGGTGCTTATGCCGGGGCTCTGCTGGTCGGCCTGCCCCTGTACATTTGCGCGCTGTCATCGACACCACTGGCGGCGGCGCTGCTCGCCTCAGGATTTTCCCCTGGCGCCACGCTGGTTTTTCTGATGGTCGGACCGGCCACCAATATCGCCACGCTGGTGATCGTCAGCAAAGTGCTTAAGGGGTGGGCGGTAGCGCGTTATCTCGGGTCCATCGTTGTTGTCTCCATTGGCTGCGGTCTTATTCTGGATGAACTCTATAAGTGGTGCGACTTCAGTACAGGTTTTCAATTAACCTCCGGCGGAACGTCAGAATCGACTCCGTGGTGGCACTGGATGGCGGCGATAATCCTGTCGGCCGCGATTATTTGGTACACTATCCGTCACCTGATGGCCTGGTGGTCGAACAGAACCGCCAGCCAACCCGCAACTACATGAACAGAGACCGTCACACCGTTGCCGATGCCTGATCGAACAGCACTGCGACCGGGCGCATGGGCGTCAGTTTTTTGGCTGGACAGACTCAAGGTCCCACCCGTACATTCAAGTATGTTAGAGCTTGTCAAGTCCGTGCCGACCTGGCTGGGTGGGCTGCTCGATTTCGTCTACCCCCCACTTTGCCTCGGATGCGGTGGTTTTTATGACGGTGAATTGTCTGTCTGTGAACAATGTCGAACCGCCATCCAGCAGCTCGATGATCCGATCTGTCTCAATTGCCTCTCGGTGCTCTCGGGAGCGACGCGATGTCCCGTCTGCGCTGAGTTGTCCCTACCGCTGTTTGCCTATGGTGTCTACGCACCGCCCTTGAAGGATATCATTCTGCAGTTCAAGTTCAAGGGAGTAACAAAGCCGGCGGTGTTGATAGCGAGTCTGATTTGGTCGCAGTTCGGCGCGCGGCTGACCACACTAAAACCAGCCGTTCTGGCGCCGATTCCGTTGTTCCCCGGGCGGGAAAACCAACGGGGCTACAACCAGGCAGCACTGTTGGCAAAAGAACTGGCTGTCCTGATGGAAACGCCGGTCGATGAGAGTTTGATCTTCCGTACAGAAAAACGAAAACCGCAGGCGTCACTGCGTTTGAAGCAGCGCATGCGGAATATCAGAGGAGTTTTCGCGGCCGTCCCCGCCAGTGAGACTCCCCGCAGAATCATATTGCTTGACGATGTCGTGACCAGCGGCGCCACGGTCCTTGAGGCGACTCGCGTGCTGAGCGAGGCGGGGCACGAAGTCGTGGCGGTCGTATCCATCGCCCACGGAAGTTGAGGAACACGCTATGTGGCGACAGTTAGTGGACGACTACCTTCAGCACCTGAAGCTCGAACGCGGGTTGGCGGCCAACACGATCTCCTCGTATCGACAGGACTTGCTGGAGTTTGTCTCGGCCATCAAAGTAAACGACCCGACGCAGCTTAACATGCGCCAGGCCCGTGATTATATCGCCGCGCTCACTCGGTCGGCGCGCAAACCGGCTACGATCGCACGAAAGATTTCCAGTCTGAAACAATTCTTCGCCCACCTTGAGGAGACCGGGCGACTCAAACAGAACCCCTTCTCCGGTCTGTCCGCACCCCGTCTGGCGCGCTACCACCCACCCTATCTGTCACCACGGGAAGTGGCGCAGATCATAGACGGTATCGACACCGCCACTCCGGCCGGCCGCCGCGACCGGGCCATGCTGGAGCTTCTGTACGGTTCGGGGTTACGTGTCTCAGAACTGCTTAACCTCAAGACCAGCGACATTGAGTTCGAGGCTGGTTTCCTGAGAATCGTCGGCAAGGGCAACAAACAGCGACTGGCTCCGCTGGGGGAATACGCTGCTCAAGCCCTGAATACTTATCTGGACCACCTGCCGAAAACGGCGACCGGCGGCGGACTGGTTTTTTTCAACAGACAGGGACAACCCTTTTCACGAACGGGACTATGGAAAATCATCCGGCGGGCGACCTTGAAAGTCGGCCTCACCAAGAAAGTCTCGCCGCACACTTTTCGCCATTCCTTTGCCACTCACCTGCTGGAGGGAGGCGCCGATCTGCGCGTGGTGCAAGAAATGCTGGGTCATGCCGATATATCTACAACACAGATATATACGACCGTTGACCGGGATTACTTGATTGCAGAGCACAGAAAATACCATCCTCGAGAATTGGCCGGGACCGAAGACGACTGACGCCCCACACCTCAAGGCCAATCATTTCGCTCTTCGGCAGACCGGCTTCAACCTCGACTTCCACCTTGAACCGATATATCGCAACGTCGAAATGGTCTTTCACCATTTCGAGGATTTCGATGACCTGATAACAATCTGCCGCCGCTTCGAGATTGATGCCATCATCATCGGCAGCCGTTGCGAATTCTCCTACGAGATCGAATTGGTGCGGGCGATTAAACAAAATGTCTTCCTGTCGATCATACCCGTGGTCCTGTACCATCCGGAGCCCGGCGACACCACCATCCTGGCCGCCTTTGAAAACGGCGCTGAGGAGTTCCTCTACGGCGACTGGAAAAACCGCCATGTGCAAATGCGGATACGAAGACTGCTCGAACGAAGCCGTCGTGACCTGTCAATCAACCCATCGTCGCACCTGCCCGGTCCGAGCATTATCGAGGCTGAGATCGCCCGCCAGATTGCCAAACAGATGGAATTCGCCGTCTGCTACGCCGACCTGGACAATTTCAAAGCCTACAACGACTACTACGGTTACCACCGAGGCGACAAGATGATCCGGTTGACGGCCAGGGTGATCAAGGATACCGTGTTCGATCTCTGTCGGGAAGGGTTCGTCGGGCACATCGCGGGGGACGATTTCATCTTCATCATCCCGGCCGACATGATTGACGTTATCTGCAGCAGTATCATCAAGACTTTCGACGCTCTGATTCCATACCGCTACGAAGCTGAGGACCGCGAACGGGGATGCATCACTACCAAGAGTCGTCGTGGCGAGTTGGAGATGTTTCCGCTGTTGACGATCTCGATAGCGGTGGTGGTGAACAACAATGGCAAGTTCGAACATGTGGGCGAACTATCCAAAATGCTGGCCGATTTGAAAACGGCGACCAAACGCAAATCCGGCTCGAACTACATGATCGAACG
>CBDUZQ010000242.1:0-4379 GCA_965371755.1 uncultured bacterium | reverse complement strand
CACTTGTCCGGGTCCAACCCGGCGCCCAGAAAATCGACCGCCATCTGGAACACTCGGTCCTTGAGAACTTTCGGGTTCTGCCAGTCGGCCGTAAGAGCGTGCAGATCGACAATGCAGCAGAACATCCAGTAGTCTTCCTGCAACCGGACCCAGTTGTGCAAAGCTCCCTCGAGGTTGCCGATATGCAGCGACCCGGTCGGCTGCATGCCGGACAGGATCGTCGGTTTCTTCGTCGGCGATTGCGGACTGGATTGACTTTCGCTCTTCTCGGACACGGTACACCTTTCCTGTTTGTCCGGGCGATTTTACGGATAACCACGCCTCAAATCAATTAAAACTTTCGCTGTCCCGAACAGCCCAAACCGGCTTCAGGGTTGACAAAATCCCTGAATCAGGTATATTATCCACTGATAAAGTCTGTTCCAACTGGTTTTCTACACGGCTTGACCTTCGACCAGCCCGGGAGGGTCGTCACTTTGCCGTTCGCGTGTACAGACCTGACGATGCACTGATCAGATCAAAGCAGGAGACCTCAGATGAAGACAATGACTGTTAAAGCACTCATTGCGCTGGTGTTGTGTCTGGCTCTCTCGGTGGCAGTATTCGCCGCTAAACGCGACAAAGACGAACGGCCCGCCATCAAAGCTGCCGTGACTCAAAAGCAGGCCAGCAGTAGCAAAACCACGCCGACCGAGACCGACACACCGACTGTCCAGCCCACCAGCCCCACCACCGAACCGGTTACAGCAACGCCGCGCGCGGGTGAAGAAATCAACTGGCAGGTAATCGCCTCCGGCGGAGGTACGAGCACATTAGGCAGTATGATATTGGCTTCCACCGTGGGTCAGACGGTTGCGGGACAGTCGACGATGGGTGAGTTGACGCTCAACTCCGGCTTTCAACAGAACTTCGAGGAAGGCGGCGGTTGTTGCATTCCACCGATTCGCGGCGACGTCAACTACGACGGCGCTGAGTTGATCGACATCTCCGATCTGCTCTACCTGATCGACTTCATGTTCACCGGCGGTCCGGCCCCGGTCTGTTTTGAGGAAGCGGACATCGACGCCAGCGGTTCAGAACCACTTGACATTAGCGACCTGGTTTTGCTGATCGACTACATGTTCACCGGCGGCGAGGCGCCCCCAGCCTGCCCGTAACACAACACTGAAAAAGCTTATGAGCAAACGGCCGGTCTTCTGATCGGCCGTTTTTTTGTTGGGGCGGCAATGTTAGCATCTTGTGGGCGTCGCCCTTCGACTCCGCTCAGGGTGACGTTCACGTGGGCGGCAGACGTCCTCGTCTGCCCCGAACAGGTACCCCACCTAAAGCGAAGCGACAGGTGGGATCTTTCTTAGTGATACACCGAGGGGTTTTTCTAGCAAGTTGTTTGAACCCACCCGACGCTGAGGCTCTGGGTGGGGTACCGAAGCCACCGCATCAATCCATAAACAAATACGGGCGCCAGTGGGTGGCGATGTTGTTGTTGCGTTGGATGAAAGTGATGAACGTCGGGCGCTTCGGTCTCTTCAGCAGCTTCATCCCCGCTTCTTCAAGGGTGCGGTCACCCTTCTTGTTGTTGCATTTGGTGCAGGCGCAGACAAGATTCTCCCAGGTGTCTGAGCCGTTTCCAGTCTTGGGGATAACATGGTCGACCGTCATGGGGCCCTTGCTGGCACCGCAGTACTGACAGCGATGTTTGTCGCGCACGATGACGTTCTTGCGGGTGAGCATGATCCGCTTGTAGGGCACTTTCCGATAGCGCCACAACCGCACCACCGAGGGGCAGTCGAAGGCGTTGTCGACGGTGCGAATCTTGAGACTGTCGGCGGTTGCGATCATCTCCGCCTTACCCTGAAACATGAGTACGATAGCACGCCGCGCCGAGCATACCGTGAGCGGTTCGTAGTTCTGATTGAGCATCAGAACGTTGCGATTGATTACGGATCCATTCGTTCTCATTTGTCTACTCACCGACGATCTACCGGTCACACCTTAATAGACGGCGCTGCATTCGAGGCCGTCCAATCGTCGCACTGTTTTCTAATGATATCGTCTCCCACGGCGAGGACAACAGTCCGACGGGGGTTATTTCCGCTAAAAGTACGCAAAACCGGATGCAAGTCCAAACGGTTTTTGGCCCCTTGAGCAGACTAAACTGATTGACAAAATCGAAGCCGAAGCCTATATTATGCCCGTACTATACGAGCACACGAAAAACCATTGGCCAAAAGGTTCAGCCGGATACAAAAACGCTAACGCTTTAGACAACGGTACCGCAAAACGCCTTTGTATGGAGGAAAAATGTCAAAGCGTACCAACCTCACACGGATCCAATCCCCGTTGGGTCCATCGCGCCCATGTTTCCTAATGGTCCTGTGCATCCTGATGGCGGCCCTCGCTGTCGGCACTGCCCAGGCGTCGACCGTCGTCAGGATCAACGACCTTGGCCCGATTCAGCCGGGCGATACCGTAACCGTGCAGGTGACGCTGGACAGTGTGACCTCGGGTCTGGACATCGTAGGTTTCGACTTTCTGATCGCCTGGGAACCGACAGCCTTCAGGTTGATCGAGGCGCAGGAGGGGCAACTCCTGACCGACTGCGGCTGGGAGTATTTCGACGCTCGCGACGACATTATGACCGATTGGAATGGTCTGCCGGTCAACATTCCTTTGGTGCGAGTCGTCAGTGTAGCAGACTTGAACAACGGCGACATCCATCCGAGCTGCAACGCCACCGCACCCGGCGAACTGGTCAGGCTCGTCTTCGAGGCCAGCAGCCACCCGATAAATTACGGGAACCAAGCGCCGCTTCGCTTTCTGTGGAACAACTGCGGCGATAACAGCATGGCCCTTACCGATGGGACTCTTCTGGTTTCCGACCAGGTGTTCGACGAGGGCTGGGACTGGAGCACCGATGGCGACTTCCCGACCTGGTTCGGGGCGCCTGATGTCTGTCTCACCGGTGGCCCGGATACTCTTGACCCCATTCGTGAAATCGACTATTACAACGGTCAGGTTTCGTTCGCAGAGAGCGATACCAGCAGTGAGGCCGGCGCCTCAGTGTATATCGCGGGTGAACCGTATACTTGGCTGGGCTGGCCGGTAACCGCTGAACTGGGTGCCCATAACATTGCACCGCTCTTCGAGGCCGGGGGTTTCGACCTGCTTATGCGGTACGACACCGAGGGTCTTGTATTCCAAAGTGCCGATCAGGGTACATTGCTGAACCAGTGTGCCTGGGAGTACTTCACTTATCGAGCGAGCCCCGACTCCGGGCTCATTCGGCTGGTGGCCTTAGCCGATGTTAACAACGGTGACATCCATCCGTCGTGCCTGCTCGATCAGCCCGGCCCGTTGGCCTGGCTACATTTTGTGGTAGTCAATTCACCGTCGAATATCGGCCGCGAACTGCCTATTGAGTTCATTTGGAACGACTGCGGCGACAATGTGCTTTCCAATCCCAGCGGAGATTCGCTGTACCTTTCCAGCGACGTTTACGACGCTTACGGCTTTGTTATTACGGCCGAAGACACTATGCCAACTATCAACGGTGCACCCCAGGGCTGTCTTGCCTCCGGTAGTGTCCGCAGGGCTGTGGACTATTTCAGTGGGATGATCACGGTGGCTACGTCCAGTCCGGAAATCTCCAACCGAGGCGATATCAACCTGAACGGTGTCCCGTACGAGATCGCCGATTACATTTTGTATGTGAACTACTTTTTCTACGGCCTGGGCGTCTTTACGATCAATGTCGAGGCCCAGGTCGCCGCTTCCGATGTCAACGATGACGGTCTGACACTCACCTTTTGTGACCTGGCCTATCTCTATCGCGTAATCGTCGGTGATGCCGAACCAATCTGGGGCAAATCGGGCCAGGCGATTGATACCGCTATCGTTATCCAGGACACGATGGTCAATTCGCTATCGGTTTCATACGACGGCAACCTGACCATGTTGTTCCTGACTTTCAATGGCACGGCGGAACCCCAGTTCTACGATTCGTCCGGTCTCTCAGTCATCTGGACATCGGACGGTGGTAATACACGGATGATAATCTATCCGGGATTCGTAACCAGCGAAGGTGAGCAGTTACTGCCCACCGGCTTCCTCATGAACTACACCGGCGACGGACAGTTGGTGGGCGCCGTGGCGGCCTATGATGGACTGACTAGTGTACCGGCCCTGGTGCAGATCGGCCAAGGGGTACCATGCTGTGTCGATCGTGGCAACGTCGATCACGATCCTATGGGCGCGCTGGATATCGCAGACCTCGTCTATCTGGTGACGTATATGTTCGACGGTGGTCCTCCTCCCCCGTGTCCGGGTGAGGCTGATGTGGATGCATCCGTCCTTATCGACATCGCGGACTTGATCTACCT
>CBDUZQ010000241.1:0-4380 GCA_965371755.1 uncultured bacterium | reverse complement strand
TCTGGTGGTAATCCGAAATCGCCAGTTCGTGGAGTTCCACCCGTTCCTCTTCGAGAACCAACTGCTTTAGTTTCTCTCGCACATTCTCCATCCGGGTGTCAGCGAGTTGACTGCCGCGCATGAAGTGACACTGGTAGTCATCCCCTTTCTTGCAGCCGATCAGAACGACGCCGTCGAAACCACTGGCCAAAGCATCGCTGACCCAAACCGGGTTCATGGACCCCAGACACCTGAGCGGGATGATCCGAACCATGGAGTTGTATTTGAGTCGAGCCAAGCCGGCCATGTCAACCGACGGCATGGCGTCGTTTTCACAAACGAAAGCCAGTATCCGCGGCTTCTCGTCGAACTCATCGGGGATATTGATAGACTTAATCATCTGCGAGATCATGTTGATGCTGTAGTTCTTGAACGACACGATTCGTTCCGGACAGGCGCCCAGACAAATACCGCAGCGCCGACAGCGGAACGGATTCGGCAGCGGCGTTCCTTTTTCATCTTCATCCAGCGCACCGAACGGGCACTCCTCGGTGCACCGCTTGCACTGAGTGCAGCGTTGCATGAAGAAATCGGGGACGCTCATATCGCCGGCGCGAGGGTGTACCGCCTCGCCGCGCGCTACCGCCTCCACCGCCTGAATCGCCTTGAGCGCAGCTCCATAAGCGTCATTGGCGGAGATAGCGAGATCCATAGGCGCGCGCACCGGTCCGGCGGCATAGATGGCCGTGCGTCTCGTCTCATACGGGAAGCAGATGAAGTGCGAATCCGGGAAACCGTACTTGAGGGTCGGAAGATCGGTTCCCTGACGATACGTCAGGTTCAAGATTCCTGCGCCCTCTTCGGCGCCGGCGGCAGCTTTCTTCTCGCCATCAGGCACGTCGTCACCTTCGGTTTCTTCCTCCTTCTTGGTAACCTCATCGGGCGACGGTGGTTCCGATCCACCCTCAAGCCAGCCTTTGGCGCCTTCAACAAAGGTGCTCGGCACCATGCCGGTGGCCAGCACCACCATGTCGGCTTCGATCTTCATGTCCTCGCCCAACAATGTCTCGGTGACATCTATGGTGATCTTGCCGCCCCCGTTATTGACGGCGCCGATCTCACCTTTGGTCAGGAAGATCCCATCGTCGTTCTGAGCATGGGCGTAAAACATCTCCCACTGAGCGGGTGACCGAATGTCCTTGTAAATGATATAGACCTTGGCGTCGGGATACATGTCGCGAACATAGCGCGCCTGCTTGAGCGAAACGCGGCAGCAGACGCCGGAGCAATAGGGCAGGTGATCTTCATCGCGCGATCCGGCGCACTGGATGAAGGCGACACTGTCCGGAGCTTTGCCGTCCGAAGGTCGCTTGATCGCACCCTCTTTGGCCATCTGTTCCATCTGGATATTGGTGATCACATCCGGACTTAAACCGTAACCCAGATGCGTCAGCTTCTCAGCCTGGTACGGCTGCCAACCGCTGGCCAGAACCACGGCACCAACCGTCAGTTCCTTGCCACCGTTGCCGTTCTCCAGGTTTACTACAAACTGTCCCGGCTGACCGGCGGTCCTGGCGACCGTGGTCGATGTGTGAACAGTTATGTTATCGTGTCCTTCGACATCCTTAATCAACTGCTCGACACCGGAATCTTCCAGTTCCTGATAGGGCGGATGTTTGGGGAACACCTTGACAAACTTCGTAGCCCAGCCGCCGAGGTGGTCCTCCTTCTCGACGAGGACGATTTTGTAGCCGGCGTCAGCCGCTGCTTTGGCGGCTGTCAAACCGGTCATGCCGCCACCGATGACAAGGATATCCTTGCTGGTATCTTCGGTGTACGCTTCCGCCGGTTCGGAACTCTGCATCTTGGCGATACCCATGCGCACATAGTCCTCGGCCAGCATCTGGGTATCTTCGTCGTTCGGTTCATGACACCAGGCCACGTGTTCGCGAAGATTGGTTCGTTCGGTAAGAACCTTTTCGCCGAACTCGAACAGTTCCGGGAAAACGCGGCCGGAGCAAGCGGCCACCACCACGCGGTCGAGACCTTCGCTTTCGACATCCGCTTTGATGAGGTCGAGCCCTTCTTTATTACACAGTGCATCGTGGCTCTTGGCGACAGCCGCCTTCATTTCGCCCGTGGCCAGTTCGACCAGTTTGTCGACATCGACGGATTGGGCAATATCACAGCCTTTGCAGATATAGCAACCTACTTTGGTATCCATGATCCTACCTCCTTCCTGCGATGTTGATTGCTCTCAAGGCCGCTCCGGTAGCATCCTGAATCGACGCCGATACATCCAGCGGTCGATTGGCTACCCCGGCGCCAACGATGCCCTTGTCACCGTCGGGGGCAATGAATCCGAAATCATCCAGCACCGTCTCCAACGGCGGTGGAGCCTCGACACTATTCGGCACCATGCCGGTGGCCAGGATGGCCAGGTCGACTTCGGTCTTGGTGATCTGGCCGGTCAAGGTATTCTCGGCCTCGAGGATCACGTTACCGTCCACGCCTTCGGTGATTTTCGCCACCTTGCCGCGATGGAAATGAAACTTCTCGTCGTTCTGCTTCGTGACGTAGTAGTCCTCCCAGCGTCCGGGAGTACGAACGTCGATATAGAACAGATATATCTCGGCATCAGGGTATTGCTCGCGTATGTAGGTCGCCTGCTTCATGGAGGCCATGCAACAGATGGTCGAACAGTACGGCAGATGGTTCTCATCGCGCGAACCGGCACACTGCACAAAGCCGATTCTGGTCGGCTCTTTCTGATCCGACGGCCGCAGGATCTTGCCCTGAGTCGGACCGGTCACAGCGGAAAGGCGCTCCATGATGACATTAGTGATGACATTCTTAACCTGCCCGAAGCCGAGGTTATCTATCTTCGCAGCGTCATAAGGTCTCCATCCAGTGGCCCAGACAATAGCGCCGACCTTGGCGGTGATCGTGCGCGGCTGCATATCGAGTTCGATAGCGCCGTACTGACAGGCATCGACACATTTCTTCATACCGTCGTCACCGACGTACGCAGGATCAATCACGTGTCGCATCGGGTAAGCCATCAGATGCGGCAGGTAGATCGCCTTGGTCTTGTCGAGATCATAGTTGAAATCATTGTCGCGCTCGATCTCGCAAACTTTCTCGCAGTCGCCGCAGGCAGTGCACTTTTCGTTAACAAAGCGCGGTGACAGCTTGAGCGTGACCTGAAAGTCTCCGGGACCGCCGGAGACGGACTCGATTTCCGTCAGCGTGAGTACCCGGATATGCAGGTTCGGGCGGATACGTCGGTAGTTGATCTCGATACCGCAGGTGGGCGGACACATTTTCGGGAAGTACTGGTGCATAGCCGCTACTCGTCCGCCTAGACTGGGTGTTTTTTCGATAAGGATAACATCCTTACCGATCTCGGCGGTTTCGATAGCGGTCGTCATCCCGGCGATGCCGCCACCGACCACGATGGTATCGGCGGTGATCTGATCGTCAGCCGGTTCGAACAGAGCCATCGTCATCTCCTTTATAGTCAATCAGATTCATCAAAAATCGACTTTCATACGCCCCAAAAAGGGGTATTGTGAAATTTGTAACAATCTAACCCGGCTAAGTAATATCCTGGGGCAATACTTGTCAAGCGCTTTTGGGGGTGGCACAAACACGGGGAGAATCCAGTCGAAACCGACAACTTCCCAACTTATCGCCTTGCGAAGCAAACGATGCGGCTACCGTCTTGCCCGAATGCGAAGCTTTCTTCCTGACTCGATATGGGCTTGACAAGACCTATGATTATCCGTATAATACTTACTGTGCTCGACATATTAGGTAATTGCGGAAGAAGGAAGAAATCGGGATGGGATCATATCTTCCTCACCGATTACAACCATCCCTTCTAATCTCTGCTCAAAGAACATCTGTCTGGCACGTGTTGGTACATTTTTACTAACCTTTTTCTGTGGAGGAATCCCAATGATGTATCGCATCCTGCTTCTGGCATGCGGTGTTCTCCTGCTGGCCGCCGTGGGATCGGCTGGGGAGAACGAGCAAGTAGCGAACCAAACGGTGCCTGTCGAGATCGACGTGTTTCGCACGGGGGATGTTGACCATGTCGCATTGTCCGGCACGAGAGACCAGACTGATGGCACTGCCCATCTCTTTTGGGATATGCACGGCAACGGAGACTGCGAGTTGACGGTTTTCGGCAATGACGTCGACGACCAGCTGTTCAAAGCAAGTGCTCACGGTGATGTGAATGGCGATGGGATCGAAGACGTGATTGTCGGAGTTGATGGGGACGATGGCCCCGGCAATGGCAGAGCCGGTTGTGGCGCAGTGTATGTATTCTATGGCCGGTCTGATCTAATAGGTGATTCCCTGACTGCCTCAAGTGCGGATGTGATCATCTATGGC
>CBDUZQ010000240.1:0-4416 GCA_965371755.1 uncultured bacterium | reverse complement strand
TGGAGAGATGGTCGTTCTGGGTGTCGATGAACGGATTGGTGCCGTAGTCTTCAAAGAACATAGCGTCGTACGGTTGACCGTTGACGATACTGGACCCCCCGTGGACGGGCCAATCGTAGCCGGTGCCGCAACGGGGGTGAAGTGGCCTTGGTTTGGAATCGTGGCGCCGGCGTTTGAGCGGTTGGGTGTTCTTTGTGGTCGGCACACTCGGAGCATAGCTATCGGCGCGACCCCCGCGAATGAAAATCTCTCCGGATGAGTTGGTAACAACTCCGGCGACCTGGTCACGAAGTTCGTCAACCGTTGTAACCGAGTGTTTCTCGATTGCCTCTTTATGGATGGAAACCTGGTTGGAGACCTCGAACTTCTCGATAATGTCGCGTCGCCCCGATATCGTAATAGTCTTGCCGATATCGGTCGTCTTCTTCTCGAGTTGAATGGACACCTCCGCCGCAAGGTCCGGCTTGACGACAACCTCGATTACCTTCACAATATTGAAATCCAGATGGGATATCTTTAGTGTGTAGGTCCCCGGCTGTAGTCGACGTATGATATACTTTCCTTCGAAGTCCGTCATGGCGCCGTAGGTAGTTCCGACCACCATCACCGAGGCGCCGATGACCGCTTCGCCGGTCTTTTTGTCGGTGATAGTGCCTTTGATCTGCCCGACCGCGGCGGCGTTGATGATAATGGCCGCGCCAACCATCAGAATTGCGACCAGCAGATACGGGAGTAGTTTTCTGGTTTGCATAATCCACCTCCTTAAGTGGGTGCATGAGAATTAGAACTGTCTTCTGGAGGGGATACAACATAGCGACGTCTTTCTTCCCGGAAATGTTCAATTGGGGGAATCGCGGCCATCAGTATTCATTGACTGGGAAGTTCGTAGTGTACTGTCCCAATAATGAGCCTGCATAATGACGTGCCCATGTTGTGGCGGGTTTATCTTCAGGTTGCTCCGTTTGACAGCGACATTTCCCGCCGAGTCTGAAGACCGGTCGGGCACAAGACAGTGTCGGTGTGAATCCAAACCCGGGACAGGAAAGTAGGTAAGCGCAGCTTTGGATATATGAGGAGAAGTCGTCGGGTGTGGACACCCGAGAAAATCAGATATGTTCCAGGAAGGTCAGATACTGCTGCGCCCAGGTCTCCCTCTGGTGGTGCGCAACTATATGATCGCGGTACTGACCGCCAAGTTCCACGCGGTCGATACTGCCGTCTTTTAACTTCAGAATCAGATCCCGCAGCTCCTCCGGTGAATCCGACGGATAGGTGAGCGCGCCGCCGGCGAGCCTGAGTTCATCGATTGCTTCACCCTGACGGGACCCAAACACCACCGGCCGACCGGAGGCCATGTACTCGAACATTTTTGAGGGGAAAGCCATCTTAGCGACACTTACTTCCTTGAGACATTCGAGTAAGACGTCGGCCGCCTTCAGGAAGTATGGGATATTCTCCAGTGGCTGCATGCCTATCAGACTGACATTCTTGAGTCCGTAGTCACGCACCATATTTTCAAGCGCGGACTTCTTTTGTCC
Source organism: uncultured bacterium (assembly GCA_965371755.1). Classification (GTDB taxonomy): domain Bacteria; phylum Zixibacteria; class MSB-5A5; order GN15; family FEB-12; genus JAJRTA01. Next base: position 2,878 of record CBDUZQ010000240.1, on the reverse strand, counting down.
ATCACCCAGGAAAACGAAGTGGATATCCGGCTGATCGACCAGTTGTCGCGCCGCTTCTATGACTGTTTCAAACGGCCGCACCCAACCCAGCGTGCCGGAGTACAACACCAGGAACTTCTCATCCCAGCCGAACTTTCCGCGGATGCCGTTGGAATCGGCGTTGATGAATTCCCGCCCGACCCCGGATTTGATAGTGGCCATCCTGGTCCGCGGGATTCCGATCGCCTCCATGTAAGCCGAGATACCGTCAGTAACGGGGACTATTCTGTCAGCCTTATGGTAGAGTGCATGGATTATCCTGCGAACCGTCCGCGTAAACAGCGATTGGTTGAGATTACCGAACTCTTCACCGGACTCCGGCTGCAAGTCACGCACCTCAATGACAAACGGGCAGCGATTGATCTTGCTCAGGAGCCAGCCCACGACCGGCGTCGTCACCGGTGGCGTCGAAGCCAGAATCAGATCGAACTTAGTCTTGACCCTGAACGAGTTTATCAGGGTCGTTATGAGAAAGGTGATAAACCCGACCATCCTCTTGGTCGGTTGTGAATTGGAGGCCGGCAAGACCCAGCTTCGGTACACCTTGATCCCGTCCATCTCTTCGGCGCAGAAGAACTTGCCACGATAGGCCGGCGGTACGATTCCGTCCGGATAATTGGGAATCGCGGTCATCACCGACACGTCCAGACCATTCTGGACGAAATACCGGGCGAATTCATAAAGACGCCTGACCGCCCCTTTTTCAGGCGGAAAATGTTGAGTCAGAATCAGGATTTTCATACTACCTCGCCGGAAGTCTACCTAATTCCTCAAAAAGAGGCAAGCGAATTCTGGATTTGGCCGGTTTTTTGTTCTGCCGGCTGGGGGCTATTCTGTCAAAGGGAAGGTGCGCACAGAAACCCACTTACCGCCGGGCAAGGGCGTAATCATGTCGATGGCTGAGATCTCGAACGACTCATCCGGCAAATAGTCGATAATCTTCTCCTTGACCAGGAGCACTCGATGCATCGATATCTCACGCGCCACGGTTACATGCGGCTGATAATTCTTGTAAGGTATGGGAACACCCAGTCGTGAATAGAGGCGGTAGTAGAGTTCGCAAAACGGGTTGTTTTTCTCTACGTTCCAATAAATCTTGGGAATACGGGGATAGAAATCACCGATGGAGCTCAACTTCAATGATACCGGTGCGAGCGCATCCGTTTCCGCGCGGATGAGAGCCGCCAATTCGTCCAGCGGCCGATCCGACTCAAACGGGTAGATCAGGGTAATATGCGGACTGATCAGGTTGTAAAGGGGATCGTACCGCTCACGCAACGGCGCCACGACCCGTTCCAGACGTTCGGGTAGCAGCACCACCACGGCGTAAACAGTGTAGCGTTGGTCAAGTGGATTGTCTAAAAGGTATCCCCATTCCATAACTGGCTCTGACTATTCAAAAAAGACGATTTCTATCCTTCGGTTTGCGGCTCTTCCATTGGCGGTCTGGTTGGAGGCAACAAAACTGGTTTCACCCCGACCGAACACTTTGATGCGATTGTGGTCGATTCCCTGGGTCACCAGGAAATCACGCACGCGGTTGGCGCGCTTTTGGGACAACTCTCGATTGGAGAGGGCGGTTCCAATGTTGTCGGTGTAGCCGTTGATTTCAAGTCGGACGGCCGGCACAAAGCTGAGCATCAGGGCCAGTTTTTTCAGTCGCTCGCGGCTATGGGGATCAATCTCGAACGAGCCGGGCACATAGTCGATGTTCAGCACCATCGCCTCGGACAGCATGGAAAGATCGATACAACCGTTGGGATCAACCTGCACCCCATAGAGGGTGTTTGGGCAATCGTCCAGCCCGTCCGGGATTCCGTCGCTGTCGGTGTCGAGCGGGCAGCCATCGGCATCGACCGCTGCCCCCACCGGATTGTTGGGGCACTTGTCAAGATAGTCAGGGACGCCATCGAAATCGGAATCAGTCGGGCAGCCGTGGATATCGACGAAGCCGCGGGCGCGAAACTCGGTTTGAGGACAGTGGTCGAGGTTATCCTGTACGCCATCGCCGTCGGAGTCGGAGGCGCAACCGAATCGATCAACCGGCAAACCGGATGGGGTATCAGGGCAGCGATCAGATTTATCCGGGACGCCGTCGCCGTCGCCGTCGGTAATCTGACCGGGTGGCTCCGGCGGCAACTCACCGGGTGTGATCAACCAACTCTCCTCTGATCTCCACGAGGTTTTCGAAAGCCCGAATGAGTACCCCACGGCGATCATGGCCGATGTCATGATCCTCCCGCGCGACGACGTGACTTCATCGGCGAATTCTGCTCCCAGCCCGCTCAGGTAGTCGGCCCGCAGACGCCAGTTGAGTGACCATCGTTCATTGACCGCCCACTGCAAAGTTGCCTGCCCTCCCACGAACAGTTCGGTGGCGGCAAAGTCAACAGCGGCGTCGTGGACGCCGGGTACCTGAAGTTTTCCGCCGGTGTTTGGATCCAACACCCTCCAGACCATCAGCCCACCCCCGAGCCCGGCCCAGAGGCGCCACTTGTAGTCCTTCATCCACAGGCGTCGATCGGCCATGACACCCAGCCGGGTGGCCTTGAAACGCGCGGATGTGTGTTGGTCATCGCTACCCAGCGAAAGCCTGGCGACACCCAGAGTGTCGTTGTTTATGCTGTGGCGTGACAGGTCGAAGTGTAACCGCCAGAAATCATCCAGGCGATACTGGAACTCCAATCCGTAGCTCTTCTGGAACGGAAAGTGGTTAGCCTCATCACCGGTCAACCGTGACAGGCCGCCGTTAAGCCCCACGGTGTAGGTGTGCTGAGCGGCGTAGCTCACGCCGCCGACCAATAAGCAGAGAATTAAGATCAATAAGCGCTGCATCTTC
>CBDUZQ010000239.1:0-4460 GCA_965371755.1 uncultured bacterium | reverse complement strand
TCCTTTGGGATTCACTACCGTCAGGCAGGGACACCTGACGGCACGTGGAAGGTCACGTACTCTGTGCTGTATACTCCGTGCTGTCGGGCGTCTCTGCCCGACAGCAGGCGTAATATCTCCCCCTATATCCGCTCCACGCAGCCGGCGATCAGGTCGCGAAGTTTCGGTTCGGCGTTGCCCGCAATTACCAGCACTTCCTCGATCTTCAGAGGATGCATGTTGTCCGGCAAACCCATATCGGTCACGATCGAGAACCCCAGCACTTTGGTCCCCTGGTGACGCGCCACGATCGCCTCCGGTACCGTCGACATTCCGACGGCATCGCCACCGAACCCCCGCAGCATCCGATACTCAGCCGCTGTCTCCAAAGTCGGGCCGCTCAGACCGATATAGACACCTTCCTGCAAGTGCAGTTTTTGCTCCAGCGCAACCTCGCGCGCGATCGCCTGCAGCTTGAAGTTGTACACTTCGTACATGTCGGGAAAGCGCGAGCCGAGATGGTCGTGGTTAGGACCGATCAGCGGGTTACCGGGGAAAAAGTTGATGTGGTCGGTGATCATCATAATATCGCCGGATTTGAAATTCGGGTTCAGGCCACCGCAGGCGTTCGACACAATCAGCGTCTCAATCCCCAGCGCTTTCATAACGCGGATAGGGAAAGTGATCTGTTTGAAACTGTACCCCTCGTAGTAATGGAACCGTCCCTGCATACAAACCACCGACTTGCCACGCAGGTTGCCGAACAACAGGCGGCCGGCGTGCGACTCCACGGTTGAGACCGGGAAATGCGGTATCTGGTCATAGTCGACACTGCCGACCATCTCGATCCCGTCCACCAAAGAGCCCAGACCGGTGCCGAGTATGATGCCGATAGTCGGCTTGAAACTCACCTTGCCGGTGATAAAGTTCGCGGCCTCACTAATCATATTCTTCAGATCGTCCGGGTTGTTCATGGCCTTATTCCTTTCGTGCGCAAAGACAGTATCAGAGCCGGCGGACAACTCATCGCTCGCACCGAAGATACCAACTCGGCCGCTTTAGCTCAAGTGTTCAATGGCCGGTGTTATAGGATAGCGAAGATTGATGCCGAGCGGCGGTTGTCAGAGGAGAGCCTTGATTCGCTGCCAACCTTCTTCCGGAATGACCGCCCCGACGACCCGGCAGACCTCGTAACCGCAGGCGGAAGCGAGTTTTCCGCACTGTTCCAGCGGTAAATCGTGGACCAGCCCGTACAGGAAACCGGCCGCACAGAGATCGCCGGCGCCGGTGGTGTCGATGACACCTTCCGATCCGGCAGGGGCCACCCGCACGACTTCACCACCGCGAGCTATGATACTTCCTCGGGCGCCTAACTTCAGCACTGCCGTATCGGTTTGCTCAGCTAATCGCTCAAGGGCTGTTTCTTCGTCTGTTTCACCGGTGTAAGCGCGCGCTTCATCTTCGTTGGCGATGAGGATGTCGACATATCTGTCGACCAGCATCTCAAGCAACGCGTGCGATTGCTCCACAACCGTGTAGCTGGCCAGATCGAGCGAGACCATCGCTCCGGCGTCCTGCGCGGTGGCCATAACCTTTGTTATCAACTCGGCGTTGAACAGAAGATAGCCTTCTACATGTACGACGGCGGTTCCTTCAAGGCACTCGCCGGTAATTTCTTCCGGGTTCAACTCGGAAGCAGCGCCCAGGAAAGTGAACATTGACCGTTGGGCATCGGGCGTAATAATAGAGAGGACGCGCCCGGTGGGCGAGGATGACCTGAACAAACGCGTCTGCACTCCGCTCCTGGCGAGTCCCTCCTCAAGAAGATCGCCCAGAGCATCCTCACCCCGTTTGCCTACAAAACGCGCCGCGCCGCCAAGTTGCCCGATCCCCACCACCGTGTTGCAGGCTGAACCACCCGGCACCATAATGGTGCGGCCGGTCAACTTGGAAACGACCGTTGTTATGAAGGTCTCATCGACCAGCTTCATACCCCCCTTGGCAGCGTTGACCTTCTCAAGAAAAGCGTCATCCTCCCTGGCCAGCAGGTCGACCAGCGCCGATCCGACAGCAGTCACCAGGCTTTTGCGAGAACGATTTTCCGTTGCACCCATGATTACCTCACACGCAGTCCACGGTTATTGGTGTCCAGTAAACACTGTGCCCACCGATGCCTCACGATGTCAACAAGAAAGGGGCAACGCCCGGCCCTTAACCCTGAGGCTGCACCCCTTGGCAGGGCGAACAAATAGTTGAGAGCAAAAAAAGACCGGCCGCGAGAAGTAGTGACGGCCGGTCTTATATGTCAGGCAAGTATAGTTCTATGCTTTGGCGGCTTTGTCCATCTCTTCTTCGAACTTAGCCACAACTCGGTCGAGTTCCTGGGCAAGATCCTCCGGATTGGAGGAAGCGGGTGGGGGCGCATCACCATCAATCGGATCGTCGATGGTTCTTGCCGGCGGTTCTCCATCGACCGCGAGCCTATCAGTGGCAATTTCATCTCCCGGTTCCGATGTTTCGCTGTTTCCTCTCGGCTCTACGATAAACCCCGGTGGGATGTCCTCGGCCCGCGCCGTAGTCTCTACTATCTGCCCTGGTTCGGGATGCGGCTCCTCGGGCACTTCGGCGACATCGGAATCGGCTGCGTCCGCTTCCTGAGTCTGATATCTCTCGAGAGCGGCGGCCAACTCCGGGTCAATCGGCTTGGTCTCGTCATCCGCCGAGTCCGACTGCTCGTCGTCACTGCCGGTGGCTTTGGATTCGGATTTAGGCTCACTTCGCGCCTCGACTATTCGCTCGGCGGCGTTGGCTTCCTCCATCCTGATCGGTTCGCCTGATGGCGAGGGCGTACCGACTGTCTCCATCTTCTTGCGATCGACTTCGGAAGACTGGGTCACCTCAATGTCGTTGCTTTCCTTGTCTCCCGCTTCGGAACCGATGAGCTGATCGATAATGTCCAGATGCGAAGTGATAATGCTACGCACCTTGTTGAGATACGATCTTTTGGTCATTTCCGCCGTAGAGATGCTGGTCTCGACTTCGCTAAGCTGCTGGGCGCGCGACCCAAGGATTTTGTCAGACTCTGTTTTAGCCTCGCTAAGGAGCAACTCCGCTTCTTTCTTGGCGTTGTTAACAGTCATGTCGGCGTTGCGCCGGGCGTCGATAGCCGCGCTCTTGATCGTGTCCTCGAACTGTCTGAGGCCGGCCAATTGTGTCTTAAGTGAATCGGCCTCCATTGAGAGCTTCAGATTATCCTGCTTGACCGCTTCAAGCGCGGCCGCAACTTGTTCCAGGAGACTCTCGACCTCATCTTTGGAATAGCCCCGCATCTGAGTGGAAAACTCATAGTTGCGGATATCGTTCGGCGACAAGTCCATAAATCACTCGCTTATCTAAAGGTTCCTTTGCTCAACTCATGACGGCTGACGACGCATTGACGGCTGTGCAAAATTGGAGCAGTCAACCGCCTTTGTTGCTCTAACCTTATTATCGTAACTTTTGGGGAAAAATTGAGCCTATTTGAACAGCCCCGCTCAAACAGGTTGGCGGTCCGCGGAGTCTACGCTTGGCGTGATCCGAAAAGAGAACTGCCGACGCGGATCATAGTGGCGCCTGCGGCGATAGCTAAGGGGAAATCACCTGACATACCCATTGACAGGGTATCGAACTGGTCGCCCAGTCGATCTCGACCATGTTTGAACAGGTCATGACAGAGGGCGAAGGCACTGCGAATAGCGTCGTCGTCATCGACAAAGGGACCGACCGTCATCAACCCCACCAGATCGATATTGGAAAATGTCGCGATCTTCGTCAGCAACTCATCGCATTCGTCCGGCGGTACGCCGAACTTTGCGCTCTCGCCGGAGCAGTTGACTTCGACCAGGCATTCGATGCTGCGTTCCAGTCTGTCCGCCTGCCGATTGATCTCCTCGGCCAACTTCAGCGAATCGACCGACTGGATGACATCAAAAATCTCCAACGCCTTCCTGACCTTATTGCTCTGAAGGTGCCCGATCATATGGTAGCGTGCAATCGGTCCGGCCTCTTTGATCTTGGCTTCAGCTTCCTGCACCCGACTCTCGCCGATGTTGTGCAAGCCGGCAGCCACGGCCTGCTTGATTATTGCAGCCGGATGGGTTTTAGTGACGGCGACGATGTGGATGTCGTCCGTGTCGCGGTCATGCTCCTCGCAAGCGTCGGCGATCTGTCCACGCAACTGGAGGATGTTATGGGCGATAAGGTCCTTCATCACCGGACAATATTCACGAGGTTCGCCGTCGGCGCAAGGGAAATCGGTGGCAGGCCACTTCTTCGAGCTTTGCGCGGATATAACTTTACACCGATCGTACTGCCTCACCCTGAACGCCCCTGCCGTTACCCTGAGCGGAGTCGAAGGGCGAAGCCACTGTGCGGAACAAGACGGTCTGCCGCCCAAAAAGAAAACTCCCCTCCGGCCATCGCCGGAGGGGGTTCTCGGAACT
>CBDUZQ010000238.1:0-4476 GCA_965371755.1 uncultured bacterium | reverse complement strand
GGGGGAGCTTAAATTGATTTCGACGCCCTTCAGCTATGAAGTTGAATTGGCACCACCGTACCCTTACCGATTTTCTTGCTGCTACGTGTATGCCATCCCTCCTTGCCAGTCTGGTCGCTCAGCGATGCGAGCGAATATCCTCCGGACGATTACAGTTCATATAGGCGTTGGGTCAGGGGAGCGTACTTCTGGTCAGCCACCACGAGCTTCCGGCTCTTGTCATTGAGATACCTCAGAGGTGCTTTGCCGGGGAACTTACGCGGATGCTGGAAGACTACTGGAATCTCAGCCGAGTATTGATCTACTCTAAAGACATCAAAAACGAAAAAGAGGACTGTGACTATATTTGCGACAGTGTGAGCTTTAGCGATGCGCGCATGAACAAAAAGATGGCTGATCTTCAAGAGCGCTGTAGCATAAAGGGCCTCGGACTTTGACTCTCCACGGCCTACCGTTGGCCGTACCGCTGCTAAGCTGCGGTTCTAAGATAGTCCGCGATGGCCCGCCATGTTGTGCTACAGCATTTGAGAGGCCTGTCTGCAGTAGTGACATAATCCCTTTCCTGTCAGGTACTTTTTCCCCAACTCGAGACACTTAGTTGATAAAGAGACTCTGTAAGCGACGATACTGCAATACCCCCGATCGGCAAGTAGAGGTAGCGTGGATAAATCTGATTAATACAGAGTTCCACACCAGCGCTTTCATAGGAGGAGAACCAATGATACATCGGAAGAGGTTTCTACAGGGTGTGCTTTTCGTGGCGCTGTCGTCCCTGGCTGTTGGCGCCGTGGCCCAAGCACCTTTTTCGGCGCCGCCGGTTGGTGAGTATCCGGCTCAGTTGGTGGTGAAGTTCAAGGCGGATCAACATTTCCATACTAAGATGAGAGGGGGCAGACTCTCCACCGGAGTGATTGAACTCGACAGACTTAATGACAAGTACGAGACGCGAAGCCAGGAGAGACTGCTCAAGAGGGCGGTCGCGCTGACTCAAGACAACCCCCTGAAGAATGTTTACATTCTGCGAGTACCTCAGGAGACTGACCTGGAGGCGATGGCGCGCGAGTATGAGCAGCTTGACATAGTCGAGTATACTCACCCCGACTATCTCTTTGAACTCCATGGAATGCCTGACGACCCGTTGCTTGAACACCAGTGGGCGCTCATAAACACCGGTCAGGGGCATTATCACGTCGAGCGAATAGAGGGCGACCATAACGACACCCTGGCCATCGTGTACGGTACCCCGGGAGCCGATATCCATGCGGGTCCCGTATTCGAAGCACCACCAGATGAAACCAACGTGGTAGTGGTAGCTATAATCGACACCGGTGTCGATGCCGATCATCCTGATCTGGCGGGCAAGATATGGGCCAACACCGGTGAGATTCCGGAGAATGGTATCGACGACGACCATAACGGCTACGCCGACGACACGTGGGGCTGGGACTTCTCCGCCAACGATACCGCCATGTTGCCGATCTACGAAGATAACGAGCCCGATGATTATATGGGTCATGGTACCCACTGCGCCGGCATAGTCGGCGCCCTGATCGATAACGCTACCGGTGTAGCCGGAGTGGTCCCGGAAGCGAAGATCATGGCTGTCAAGATCTTCCCCATGGCCCTCCACTCGACCGTAGTAAGAGCCATAATCTATGCTGCCGACAACGGAGCGGATGTCATAAGCATGAGCTTCGGAGGGGGGTTTCCGTCCGAGGTCACGTACGATGCTCTGGACTACGCCCATACGCGGGGCGTAGTGCTTCTGGCCTCGGCGGGTAATTCCGGCTACCAATCAGTTAGCTACCCGGCAGCGTACCCCCAGGTGATGTGCATTTCAGCCTCCAATGACCAGGATCAGATCACGTCCTGGTCCACTTACAATGATTATGTCAGTGTCTGCGCTCCCGGTCAGTCGGTTCTCTCGCTTCGCGCCGCGGGTACCGATCTGTATGCTGGTCATAATGAACCAGACGTGCACATTATCGACAGCCTGTATTATCTCGCCTCGGGCACCAGCATGTCATCGCCGTACGCGGCCACCGTTGCCGCCTACATCAGGTCAGTGTCGCCCGGGTTAGACCCTGAGGCCGTTCGAACTATCGTCGAGACGACCGCCGACGATATTGTTGATCCTTATGGTCTGGGGGAGAACTACCCCGGTTGGGACATATACAGTGGACATGGTCGCGTGAATCTGTTTGAGGGTTTAGCAGTAACGCCGAGAGTGCGAGTTGTTTTGGAAAGCCCTCAGCGTTTCGAAGTGGTCACCGGCACCTGTGACATCGTCGGCAGTGCGGACAGCCAGGATTTCACCGGATACGTCCTTGACTACACCGCCGACGTGGCTGATACGCAGTGGATTGAGATTGCCGTTTCTGGGGCGCCGGTCACTGGAGGTTTGCTGGGAACGCTTGAAACGACAGGATTCGACGGTCCGATTGTCATTCGTCTGCGCGTGGGAGACCAACATGCCACCAAGCGTACTGTCTTCGTGTCGAATGCGGTCTTTGCCGAACTGGTAGTACCGGGAGATAATGATACTGTATCAAGCATCGTCAATGTCACCGGTTTTGCATCTTGTCCGGAGTTTGCCTACTCCATCCTTGAGTATGGGATAGGGTCAGCGCCTTCCGACTGGGAGACCATTGACACTATCGGAGTACCGGCGTTCGGCGGAACCATATTAACCTGGGAGACAGGCACCATTCTCGATGGCGTCTACAGTCTGCGATTGCTGATGTATTCTACGTCCGGCCTCGAGGCAGGTGACACCGCCACAATACTGATTCACTCACCTTTTGCCGGCGAGAACGGGTGGATGGTCGCCCTCGATGACCAGCCTGGTATGGCTGCCAACTACGGCGATTTCGACAATGACGGAATAAACGAAATCGTCATTGGCACCAAGGTGGGTGTCCAGTTTTTCAATACTGACGGAAGCCCTAAGACATCAGGTGTCCCCGACTTTCCTTCTGACGACTATCGCTTCACGTTAGCGGTGGGTAACTTAGACGGCGACGGAGTGGATGATCTGGTGGCGGTTTCATACTGGGGCGGCATTCTCTACGGATTCCCGTCTTCCATGCCGGCCTTTGAAGTGACGCTTCCTAGCCCTCCTTCCCCGAACTTTACGATCTATCGCGGGGGAGTGGATGTCTATCTGAAAGATATCAATAATGATGGGCTTGACGAGATCCATTTCAGCCCCGGTTCAAACCCCAGCCCCGAACAGGAGTCGAACTATTACGTGTTCCGACCGGACGGGACGGAATGGGGCCACGATTTCCCGCCCCCTATAGAATACCTGGAGTGTTTCCCCGCCGATCTGAGTGGGGATCTGATTGACGAAATATACTGCTACAACTACTCAAATCACTACCTGGTTGAGTTCGACACACTCGGGCAACCTCAGGACTCAGTGGTAGTAGAGATCGAGGGACTTCAGCTGTTAGCTACTAGTTTCTCAGCGGTCGACATTGACGAAGACCACATACACGAGTTGATCGTGTTTTCCTGGGCGGCGACTAATCCATACGATCCTAATACCCATACTGACCATTACGTTTTTGCTTTCGATGACGGCTTGCAGCTCATGGAGGGCTGGCCGCACAATACAGGTATAATCGGTTTCTATGATGCCGGGCATCCGGTCTTTGGCGATCTCGACGGGGACGACCAACTGGAGTACGCGATAACATTCGTAGACTGGGTTTACTCCAGAGTGCATGCCTGGCACCTTGATGGCACTCCATATCTTGGCGACAGCAGCAGCGGTGGCTTCTTCGCATCGCCCCCCGGACCCAGCTACCTGCACGATCTGGTAATGGTCGATGTTAGTGACGACCGTCTCGAGGATGTCGTTGTTGGCGCCTCCAGGGACCTGTATGCTACAAACCTGATCGAGCGGATTGTCGCCTTCGACGGCACCAGCGAAGTGGTGCAGGGATATCCGATGGTCGTACAGTGGCCTACATCAACAACGATTGCGAACGCTTGTCCTACACACGGAGACATCAATCAGGACGGCTACGTGGACTTTGTTTATCCCTTTATTGACAAGCTCGTGTTCGCCAACCTTGAAGGCTGCGACTACTATCCGAGTGAGTCACCCTGGCCGATGCGGCGCGGTAACCGCCGGCAGAATGCCACCGCTCCCCTGGCGAGTGAGTTCACAATCGAGTGCGGCGACATTAACGGCTCCGGGGGATCGACGAACATTGCTGATCTGGTCTACATGGTCGACTACATGTTCATAGGTGGCCCGGAACCTCCGAGCATGGAGATGGCCGATGTTGACGGTTCCGGGGGTGGTCTCGATATCGCTGATCTTGTGTATCTGGTTGACTATATGTTCAACCAGGGTCCACCACCGGCTTGCTCCGGTCGATAGTGTCGGAAGCGTCGGCCCTGTCAAAGGGCGCAAAACATACCTCTGTTGTGTCTAATCGGTGCCCGCTGACGGTCATACCAGAC
>CBDUZQ010000237.1:0-4493 GCA_965371755.1 uncultured bacterium | reverse complement strand
GCCCTGCCGTTGGGGCAGGAAGTGGAACGCTACCTGAATAGCGTCATCGACGAGTTGAAGCCACACGGTGGGTCCGTCAAGTGGGTCGCGCCGCAGAATGTTCATCTGACCGTTCGCTTTCTCGGTGACACCGAGGAACAGAGGGTGCCGAAGATCAAGCAACTGCTCGACAAAGTCGCATCTGAACATCCAACCGTGGCTACAACCATCGATTGTCTCGGCGCTTTCCCAAATCTCAGACGACCGCGTGTCATTTGGGCGGGTATCCACGACAATGTAGATTCATTGGAAAAGCTCGCGCGACAGGTGGAGTTGGGGGTTCGCAAACTGCGCTTCGAGAAGGAGACTAAAGGTTTCAAGCCACATCTTACGCTGGCGCGCATACGCAAGCCACAGGGATTGGAGCAACTCATTGCCCACCTGGAATCGTTCGTGTTAGAACCACAAGTGTTGACTCTTGACCGACTCGTGCTGTTCAAGTCGACACTGACGCCGAAGGGACCCATCTACGACCGCCTGCACGAAGCTATGTTGGGGCAGGAACGGTTTGGGGATTGAGAACAGCAGCATCTCCGTCGACACCACAGTTGACATCACGCTATGATTGGGCTATTCTTGAGGCTGCAATTGCACTTGTAGGAGATAGATGTGTCGAAACTGGTTCTGTTCATATTGCTTACTTCCCTTTTTCTTGTTATGGGTACGAATGTCTCTGCCGATGAGATCATACTCAAGAAGGAGATATTCCAGGGATGGAAGTACTCTGTTGACAGCGGCGACACCTATCAGGATGTCGGCGTCAGGGGCACATCCTTGCGAGAACTGATGACCGGCAATGAACGTGCCGTGTTCGAAATGGAGCAGTACGGTAAACGGAAGGTTCTGGCCGCATTCACAGGCTATACCTGTGGCGCCATTGTTGGGGGGTTGTTAATCGTGTCCGTCTTCGATACTTGGCGGGACGAATACCAATACCCTCTGATAGCAGCGATAGGTGTCGGGGTCATATCGAATCTATGCAATAATTCAGCTACTAACCATCTCAAGGAAGCGGTGCGGGTTTACAATCGGGATCAGAAGCGGTTGTCAATCGCAGTATGTTTGGGTCCACAATTGGCGCCGCGCACGGTCGGCGTCGGTTCGGCCCTGAGAATATCGTTCTAATGAAACGTAGGTATGGAAGACAAACGTAAAGAAACCACAATCAAGCTGACTGCCGAAGTCAGTTGCGCCGGTTGAGCGTCGAAACTGGCGCCAAAGTTTTTGGCGCAGGCACTCAAGGGACTTCCTGAATGGTCGCACCCGGATATGCTGGTCGGCTTCAATCACGCGGACGATGCCGGTGTCTTCCGGATCAACGAGCAGCAGGCGCTGGTGCAGACGGTCGACTTTTTTCCGCCGATCGTCGATGATCCGTATCAGTTCGGTCAGATTGCCGCTGCCAACGCGCTGTCCGATGTTTATGCAATGGGCGGACGACCGTTAACGGCTTTGAATATCGTTGCCTTTCCGGTGGGAGACATGCCGGATAGCTATCTCACCGAGATCCTGCGCGGGGGGGGTGACAAAGTTGCCGAGGCGGGAGCGGTGGTGGTAGGGGGACACTCGATCAAGGACAAGGAACTGAAATACGGCATCGCGGTGACCGGAGTGGTTGATCCGCGGCGCATTATCACCAACGGCGGTGCGCGTCCGGGCGACCACCTGTTTCTCACCAAACCGCTCGGCACCGGGTTGATCACTACCGCCATCAAGCGCCGCGCCGTACCTCCGGAGTTGGAAAGGATCGTGGCAACTCAGATGGCGCAGTTAAATCGTGGACCGGCTGAGTTGATGGTGCAACACGACGCTCATGCCGCCACCGACATCACCGGTTATGGCCTGTTGGGACATGCTTTGGAAATGGCGACAGCCTCGGAGGTGACGATTCGCATCGATTCTCGACTGGTTCCCCTGATGCCGCAGGCGCTGGAACTGGCCGACGCGAAAATGATCCCCGCCGGGGCTCTGGCCAACCGCGAATTTCTTAAGGGCCACTTGATGGTCAGTCGGGATGTCCCCGAGAACGTCGAAGCGGTACTGTTTGACCCGCAAACGTCGGGCGGACTGTTGATCGCGATAGCTGAAGACGACACCGACCAGTTTGCCGCCGATCTGGAACGAGCGAACTTGTTCGGTTGGAGGATAGGGCAGGCGGAAACACGAGGGAAGCACAGTATTGTTGTTGAGTAACCTGATACCAACCACCAACTGATTGCGCTTTGGGCTGCCTGGCGCAAGGGTAGTGAAACTACAATGTCTCTATGAAAATATCCTTGACAAAAACCGACCTGCTGTTGTACGTCCTCACGCTGCTGATCGTGATCGGCGGCGTGCTCTTCTGGGCGTCGGACTTAGCTTCCGACCCGCCTATGTACTACTCCGGGTTGGGGCAGTCACTGGCCACTGATCCGGCACAGTACGTTCACCATGCCCGCAACGAGATCCTTTTTGATGATTGGGATCCATTTGACTATCCGCGCTGGACCGTCTACCAGCATTCACTGACCTCGCTGGTCGGCTGGAGTGTTTTCTCCCTTTCTGGGGTGTCGGCAACCAGCGCCGGCGCCGTCGGATTGATTTTGTCCCTCGGTGGACTCTTGTTCTTTCTCCTGGGACTATTCAGACATTGTCGAACTTGGGTGCTTCCGGTAGTGGCGCTGTGTTATGTCATCAACGTTACACTCCTGACCTACGGACGACTTTCGTACCTGGAAAGCGGCCTCGTCTTTATAGCCTCGCTGTTCTTTTTCGTCTATTGCCGGTTCGGTGACCGGCTGTGGGGAATCTTGTTGTCGGCGATCCTGGTGGCGCTGGCGACGTTCACCGGCAAACTGTTTGGAGCGCTCTTGTTGCCGACCTTGCTGGTAGCTGTCTTCGTTTCCGAACGACAGAACCGTTGGCGATTGATGGCGATGGCGGTCGGTGTGTATGCCGCTTTTTCGGCAGTACTAATCATCGCACTCTACGGCGCCGATTTCTCCGCTGCTTTCCGCTACGTCGGCGAGCAGTCGTACGGTCTGCGCGGCTTCCCCGCCGGACTCAGCTCACCCTGGGGTTTCCTTGAACACCTGATCGGCTACGGCTTCAAGAATCGCATGTACTATCTCGATCCCGACCTGTTTATGTTTCTGCTGGTAGCCGGTGGCAGTTTGGTTTTGTTCATCCGCGGAAGTGGCGGCGAACAGAAACTATCGCCGGTGATTGTCCTCAGCGCATCGTGGGTCGGAGTTGTCGTGCTTGGTTTGATGCCGTTGAACTACTCACCGCTGCGATACACCTTGTTCTTAATTCCAGCAATCATCGTTCTCGCATTTGCGCTGATGGACAAACTGCTCTTGAGAAAGAAGGTTGCGGCGGCGATACCAGGCTGGTGGGCAACAGCCTTCCTCGGTCTGTTATTCTGGTTCGCTTTGTATCACCTGGTGGGGAATGTTTTCTACTTCAACAACGCACCCTACCGCGCGCTGACCTGGGGCTGTCTGCCGGGAGCGGCAGTATTGGCTCTGGTGGTGCGCTATGCTCTGGGCAGGTTCCGCCTTCGTTTGGGACGATCGGCAGTTGTTCTCGGGGTTCTGGTGATGATCGGCCTGTCGGTTCTGGCCAACGGTTTTCGTATCCAACGCTACCACTACTTGGAACACAATTTCAATCTGAAAGAGGCCAACGAGGATATCCGCGAGATTCTTGGGCCGGACGCCGTCGTATCGGGACCTTATGGTCCGGCGCTGACAATTGACACTGACCTCAAGGCATTCATACATCTTTTCGGGGTCGCAGATATCGACTCGACACTGTTCGACCGCTACCCGATCACGCATATCGCCGTGGATGCTTCCAACCTGAGTGAGGCTGTCAAGGGTTATCCGCAACTGGACGGTCTTGAGCCGGTGACCTCTTGGTGGATTCGTGACACCGAGGTGAAGTTGTTTCGTATCAGCGAACTGTTCAAGAATCCACAGGCAGTTCGTTACCAGTTATCGCACTACGAGAAGGCGGTGGCCCACCTGAACAAATCGCAACTCGACAGCGCCCAAATCGAAATCGATGTCTACCTGACCGAGCAGCGGTTGACCAAATCATGCGGTCGGTTGATAACTGATATCAGCCTGCGTACCGGTCAGTACGACAATGCGCTCAGAATTGTAACCACGATGGCTGAGAAGTACCCCACCGATTTCAGTGTGCAGATGATGTGCGGGAAGGTCTGTCTGTTGTTGGCGTCGAAAAGTGAGAACCAGACGCTGATGCCACAGGCGTACAAGTATATCGATCGCGGCGTGAAGGTGAACCGTTTCAAGGCCGGTTACGCCACTCAACTCGTCCAGGAGACGATGCGACGTATGCAGCAGCAACAACCGGCGCCTGGCCAGACCCCTTAGCTTGAGCATAGAAGAAGGGCAGGACCATCACGGCCCTGCCCCGATATTCGGAGTCCGGTGTTTGCCTGTCGC
>CBDUZQ010000236.1:0-4505 GCA_965371755.1 uncultured bacterium | reverse complement strand
AAGTAAGGCTCTTCGTGTTCCGGTGCGTCGATGTTGGCCAGTCTGAGCCTTTCACCGCTGGAGAGAATGACGGTGTCGCCGTCGACGATTTCGACGACTACCCAGCGGTCACTCGGTTTGACATCCTGCCCGATATCGGTCACCATCCGGAAACATACTATCACTACCACCAACAAAGCAACAAGGACAACCCGGACGAGCGTCCTGTATCGTGACTTTTTCTCAGGCGGTAGTGTTGCCATTGAATTTCACTTCAGAGTATCCGGCGCCGGTCGGTCGAACCTCGATCAGGTCCTCGACGCGGTCTCTAATGTCGTCAACATGTGTGATCAACAGAATCTGCGGAAACTGGTTCTTGAGACCACCCAGAGCGCTGATTATCAGGTCCTTGCGCTCGTCATCCTGTGATCCGAAAACTTCGTCTAAGATAACAAACGAACGATCCAGTCCGGCCGACTCGGTCAGAGCCTGTGAAATAGCCAGCCGCAGGCAGAGGTTGGCGAGGTCCTTCTCGCCGCCGGAGAAACGCTCGACACCGAAAAACTCCCCGCCGTCCATCACCCGCAGATTGTACTTGCTGTCAAGCTCGACCAGGCTGAATTTGCCGCCGGTCATGTCAGCAAACAGTCGGCTGGACAGTTCCGCCAGACGCGGACGAATCCGCGCAATCAGGTCTTTGCGGAAATCGGCGAACAGAGTCCCTAATTTCTCACGGTGGTACCTGCTGGTGCGGTGCTCTTCCAACTCGTCCTCGGCCTTCTTGAGCTCTTCCTTCTGCCTGAGCTTTTCATCCAACTCGGCGCGAGTGATCTCGACTTCTTTACTAAAGGAAAACTGTTCCTTCCTGGCCTCTTCCAACCGATGTTGGGCCGACGTCAACTCGAGTTGGGTCTGCTCGAACGCCTTTGCATCGTAAGCAAGCTCGGACAACCGGCCATTTAGAGATTCGATTCCCTCAGCAACCTTTTTCATTTTCGAATCGAGCGCTTCTATCTCCAGTTGCACCAGCGGCAACCGCGACAATTTTCCCTGTAGTAGTTGACGGCGCGCCTGGGCGGATTCCAGTTCGTCCAATCGCTGCTCAAGCCGGTCGAACTCAGACTGATCAAAAGCCACCGCCGAACTGGCTGCAAGCTTCCCGGTCAGTCCTTCAATTGATGCCGCGATTGCCCGGTCCTTGTCCAGAAGAGATGACAGTTCCTTGTCGGCCGCCGCCTTGTTGACCTGGACCTGGTAACGAGTTTTGGACAACTGTTCAAGCTCCGTCCAGCGACTTTTCAACTGGCTGCCCAGATCAGACTGTTGCTTTAGGTGCGAGTCAAGTTCCGATGCGGATTTTTCCAAGTCGTTCAACTCATCTGTCAGATGCTGACGAATCTCAGGCAAGTCCTTACCCAGCGGCCGGTGGCACCGATCACAAACCGACTCCGGGCCGAACTTGTCCACCGACTGAATCTGCTGATTCAGTTTCTCGATCTGCCGGGCCAGGTTGTCGCCTTCGGCTTTGAGTTGACTGTACCGGGAACGTGCTTGTTCGAGTTCGCGATGGGCCTGATCGAGAAGCCGAACAACGTCATCAGGGATTGCCTCGAGCTTCTGAGTCAGAGAATGAAGTTCGGTCTGACAGTTTTCAAGAGCGGTCTCGGTCTGCTGTTTCTCCCGACGGCTGTGTTCCAATTGCTGTTGCAACTGCCGCCTCAATTCACTGCGGCTGCGGGCCTCTCTCATCCGTTCAAACTCAGCGCGAATCGGCGCCAACGACTTAATCAACTCGTCCAGTTGTTCCTTTTCGGAGGTCAGGCTCAGAAGCTCTGAGAGTTCGTTCTTCAGTTGGTTGCTTTGCTGTTCAAGAAGAGTCTGCGTTCCACTTTCCGCCTTAAGCCGGGCGGTGATCTGTACCCAATCGGATTTTCTGGCCTGCTCTGAAGTGAATCGATCGGTCGTCTCCCTGACGGCAGTCTCGGTGCGGTGGACAGCATCGGTGACCGATCCTTCACGGGCGCTGAGTTCACCCAAACGAGCGGTAAGCTCCTTGATCCTCTCGGACAGGCCGGTGCGCTCGGCCAACTGTCGCTCCATGAAATCGATCTGTCCGGCCTCGACACGAAGGTCCTCTTTCAGGCGGATAATCCCCTTGTCCAATCGCTCAATGCCCAACAATCCGGCCAGGTGGTCCCGCCTCCGGGAGGGCTGCAAGTCCGACAGGGTGTTCAACTCCTGCTGACGAGCTAAGAAAGACGTCAGGAAACCCTTGAGGTCGAGCCCCAACAGCCGGCTGATATACGCCTGCGTCTCACTGACGCCAACCGACTCCGACCTCTCGCCCCGGTACAACTCGACCTCCGCCCGCTCGGTTCGACCCACCAAACGGCGGACGACCCGATATGGTACGTTCTTGATCTCGAATTGGAGAATCACTTCGCAATTATCATCCACCCCGGCAAACTGCGATTTGATTTCGTCTTTCCCGCTGCGCGCCGCCGGATTGCCGTACAACGCCCACGCCACGGCCTCGACCAGCGACGATTTCCCGGCGCCGTTGGGACCGATTATTCCAATGACGTGATCCGGTAGCGGCAGGACCGCCCTCCTGATAACCCGAAAGTTTTGGATTTGTAGTGACAGCAAGTGCATTTGCCCTCTAAGAAACCGGCTTGTCCGCCCAACTGTCAAGGACATTTCAAGGTCATCGTCCTGCCGAAATCCGGCGTTTTCCCGGAATTTTCAGTGCGGTAACAGCTTAGACCATACTGCCGGTCCGATTCGCAGCAGGGTCAGAGTGAAAAAATGAGCCGAAACCGGCAATATTTTCCTTGACAATAAGCCGATTTCGTGTTATTTGTGCTATTGAGCGTGTGCAAGTTGCGTGGCGTGTCCGAGAGCCATACTTGACATCAAGCGTAGCTACACATAAGTACTTCTTTTATTGACTTAAGTAGTGTTAACGTTTAGGATCTGCTGCTTCGGCGGTCAAGGTCTTAAGTCAAGAGCGGATGTTCTGATTTATTGGTGTGTCTGCTTGCGACAAGTTCGTTTACAACGCTATTGAGTCTCCAATCCTTAACTCTATCTCTTGCTGGCATCCCAACTAAAGACCTACTGGTCTTGGTGGGTGTATTCCTTCACAGGAGGTATTCTTGAAGAAATGGACCGAAAGATGAAGATCAGAAGCTTTGACTATTTACAGCTGTTAGCGGTGTTTGTCCAATGGAGGACAGACTCCGACTCCAATAAGAGAGGAAGAAAGTGAGTTCGTTAGCTAAAGTTTATATCCCTACTTTCCCTAGACACAATCAGGGATGTGGTGAGTTGCTTCATGACGACCGATATATTATGAGATGTTGGTCAGTCCGGCAGTTTACCTGGCTTCAGAAATCGAATTCGAGTTTTTTCCTTACTTTAAGGAGGAATAAATGTTAAAAAGACTGTTATTCGCAGTATTCGTTCTGGGTTTTGTTTTTGCCCTCAGCGGTACGGCAATTGCAGACATCGGGGAAAAGCCGGTAGAGGGTTTGAACCCTATTCCGATTCTGAACCCGAACGCTCAACTCTATAATGACATCATGGACGCCCGTCCAGCTGGGACCTCGTTCAAGAAGCCGGAAGATGCGGCTATGTACGAGGTTCAGATGTCCGCCGGTATTCCTGTCACTCCGCAGGCCTACTTCTGTGATTATGATCTCTATTATGATGACACAGTGACGTCTGTATATGTGTGGAGCATTCCGGATGCGTACGGCGACGATCTCTTCAACACGCGTTTTAGTGTTGCTGAAGGTATCGAGTGTACGCTGAAGGTCGGCTACATCCTCATGTACGGTGGCTATGCTACCGGCGACGGGACGCAGCGCATCTACCTCTGGGATTCTGATGGTTTCGGATTCCCCGGCAACAAGCTGGATTCCGCGGATGTTCCGTGGGGTGGCGCCCCCAGTTTCTACTGGGCCTGGGCTGACTGGTCGGCCGCTGAATGGGTCTTCACCGAAGGTGAAGAGTACCATATCGGCTGGACTAACCTGGGCGGCGATGGCGACACGCTATGGTGCGCGTCTGATAAGGCAACCGGTCCGTACGCCGGTGAAGGTCGCAACATCGAGAACTGGAATGGTTTCTGGGGAACGATGATTGATGACTGGGGCGATGATTACGCCTTCCTTATCGAGTCTGAGCGTTGTTGCTATGAGTTACCGTATTCCGATTGCTATTCTCAAAGTTGGGATGAAGGCACCGCCTACTACTGGCGCGCGCCCCATCCGGACTATGACATTATCGACTATGCACAGCGGTTTACTGCCATGGGTAAAGATACCCTGGCGTCAGTAGACATGGTTGTGTATGACATGGGGACGACCCCGCCTAATGTTTCAGGTAATGGTAACCTGATCATCAAGGTGTGGGATGACGACGGTTTCGGTTATCCGGGCACCGTTCTCGCTACCGAGATCGTGCCGGCCGGTACCTATCCCTTCTACCCGACATACATGAGTGTTGATTTCTATTCCCAC
>CBDUZQ010000235.1:0-4541 GCA_965371755.1 uncultured bacterium | reverse complement strand
GAAATGGACCGGCGATGAGATCGATGAGATGCTGGAAGGTATCGGCGCTTCGGTCGAGGTCGGTATCGGCGACATTTCCGGCAATGCCGGAATCAACGTACTCAGCGACTACCAGGATCTGGCTCTGGAAGTGCTGGCGGAAGTGCTGCGCCGACCGGTGTTCGACGAGGACAAGATCGATCTGGCCAAGATGCAACAGCGTTCGGCGATTTCGCGCCGCAATGACGATGTTGGCGGAGTGGCGTTGAGAGAGTGGCGCAAGCTGGTCTACGGCAGCGATACCTATTTCCGCAACCCCGAATACGCCACGATTGAGGCGATAACCCGCGACGACCTGATGGCGTTTCACAAGGACTATGTCGCTCCGGAGAACATCCAAATGGCGATCATCGGCGACTTTGACCGCGATGCCGTCCTCGAAACCGTCAACAAGTACTTCGCCGCCTGGGCCAGAGGTGGCGTGCCGGTACCACCGTTGCCGAAGGTCGACTACGACTGGCGTACCAAAGTCTACTACGTCGATAAACCGGAGGCCAAGCAATCATTTATTCGCATCGGCCACCTCGGCGGTCTGGTTACCGATCCTGATTACGCCGATAAGATCGTGATGAACGCTATCCTCGGCGGCGGCTTCGGCAGCCGTCTCATGGATGCCGTTCGAACGAAGATGGGATTGGCCTACTCAGTGGGCGGTCGCTACATTTCCAACATCGCTTACCCCGGTTATTTCTTTGCCGTCGGTTCAACCGGACCGGAGACCACGGTCAAGGCGGCAAAGGAGATGATCAAGCAGATCAAAACAATGCAGACCGATCTTCCCACCGAAGACGAAATGCATAAGGGCAAGGACGGCTACCTTAACTCCTTCGTGTTCAACTTCGACACCAAGCGGGAAGTGGTCACACGGATGATGAACTACGACTTCCACGGTCTCCCGGCGGACTTCCTCCAGAAGGAAAAAGAGGGCGTCGAGAAAGTTACTCCCGAGGCGGTCATGGCGGCCGCTCAGCGTAATCTGCATCCTGACTCCATGATTATTCTGGTAGTTGGTAATGGCGCCGAGTTCGACGAGCCGTTGGAGGCGCTCGGATTCGGTCCGGTCGACACGATAGACATCACTATTCCTCCAGCCGAAGAAGAGAGCGAAGTAGTCATCAGTCCGGAGAATCTTGAGCGCGGCGCCGGTTTGCTGAACCAGGCGGTAGCGGCCGCCGGCGGTGTCGATAACTTCAAAGCTATCGTCTCAGTGGAGCGCAAAGGCAAAATGACGCTCGTGATGGGCGGTCAGGAAATGCCGGTCCCGGTAACCTCGGTGGAGGTTCTGCCTGACAAACAGCGCAGTGAGATGAGCCTGATGGGGCGCAACATGGTCGAGGTACGTAACGGCGATGTCGGTTGGCGAATAAACCCCATGACCAACGAGGTCGAGGAATACTCTCCCGACGATATCGCCAAGGACGATAAGGACAAGGCGCGCAACATCATCAATATCTTCAGCCACGTCGACAACCCCTATTACCAGGCCGTGTATGACGGCAAAGGTGAGGTCGGCGGCGTGGCCGTCGATTGGGTGGCGATCATAGGGCAAGATGGTGAGACCATTTGTCATCTGGCCCTTGACATCACCAGCCATGAACTGGCTGGCCGCAAGTACTGGGGCGAAACCATGGCCGGCGAGGGCACGCTCGAGGAAGCTATGTCGGAGTTCGCCGAGACTAACGGTGTAAGGCTCCCCACCAAGACGGTCGTCACGATGGGTGGACAAAAGATCATGCAGATGGATGTCTCAGAGCGCATCATCAACGGCACGATCGCGCCGGATGCTTTCGACAAACCGACACCATAACCAGACCATATCCGATATTCTAAGAAAGCCGGCTGCTCAAGCCGGCTTTTTTTGTGTCGCTCAGATTCTCACTTGCATGGGAAGCTAAAGTAGGTCGGGGGCTTTGTGCTCCTGACACCCCAGTTTCGTGAGCGGCAGATGTCCACATCTGCCACGATTTCATGGTTCGACTCCGCTCACCATGAGGGGACTGTAAACAAGAACCATCCGACCCCACTCTACGACTGGACTCAGAGTGACATGAAGAACGCGCGTAGCGCAAAGATGTGGCTTGCCACTGTCGGGGCGCAACCTTTGCGATTGCCAAAAATCAGATTTATGCTATCTTGTATGCAATTGTAAAGCACGACGCAGAACCTTGAACTTATCGTGGGATCTAACATGAACAAGAGAATGATTTCGAACCTTATGATGGTAGCTATGATCTGTTTGCTGCCGGGAGCCTTGCTCGCTGGCGGTTTGACCCCTCATTTGAACCGGGCTGTGCCGATCAAGCCGGTCTACCAGGCCCTGCCGCAGCACGACAACACCAACGAGATAATCTTCAAGCTGCGCGAAGGCATGGGGCAGCCGGTATTCGACGGCGCGCGATTCCAGATGAGTTCAACAGAATGGGACCGACTCAACCAAACCATTCTCTCTCATGACAAGTCGATCGCCTGCCAACCTCACTTTCTGACTGACAAAGCCAGCCTTGACCAGATGCGCGAGGAAGGTTCCCGCCGGATCGGTCAGACGTTGCCTGATCTCAGTCTATACTACCGCTTGTCGGTGGCCGAGGAGGCTACGCCGGATGAGAAGCTTGAGTTGGTTCGGTTCTTGAACGCACTGGAGATTGTAGAGACGGCCTACTTTGCACCCAAACCCGAGTTGGCTAACATCAAAACTGAGACGCGCCTCACCCCGGTCTGGGAAGTCTCGCAGTGGTACCTGCAGCCCGCCCCCACCGGAATCGATGCTTACTACGGCTGGAACTTCCCGGGAGGTAGGGGTGAAAACGTCAAGTTCGTCGACATCGAGGGCAACTGGGTCGAGTCGCACGAAGACCTCCACGGGGGAACCGATAGCTGGCACATCGGCGGCACAAAAATACTCGATCCCGGCTGGTGGCACCACGGCACCGCCGTTCTCGGCGAAGTAGCGGCGGACTCCAACAGCTTCGGCATGACCGGCATCGCCTTTAATGTCGATCTGAGTACCGTGTCGATCGGCTCTATGTCCGCAGCCGCCGCTATTATCACCGCCACCGCCAACACCGTAGCCGGCGACATCATTCTGATCGAATTACACGCTCCGGGTCCCAACGCCGGAGGTAGCGGCCAGCAAGGCTACGTCGCCATGGAGTACTGGCAGGATAATTTCGACGCCATCCTGACCGCCTCGGCCAACGGCCGTATCGTGGTTGAGGCGGCTGGTAACGGCGAGGAAAACTACGACGATACAACGATTTATCAGCATTTATTCGACCCAGACTTTAGATACTCCGGGGCCGTCATGGTTGGAGCGGGGGACTTAGCCCATCTGCCTGAGTGGTTCACCAATTATGGTGAGCGGGTTGATGTCCACGGTTTCGGGTCGAACGTCTTCACCCTCGGCTACGGCGATTTATACGGCAGCGACACCACCGATTACTACACGGCGCATTTCGGTGGCACCTCGAGCGCCTCGCCGATAATCGTCGGCGCCTGCGCCGTGCTGCAGGGTATTCACCAGGAGGTTCATGGACGACCGCTCGATTATGTCGAGATGCATGATCTGCTGATGGACTACTCTACCCCCCAGGCGCCACACTATAAGGAAATCGGACCGATGCCGGATCTGCGGGGGTCGTGTGATCAGATCGTGGGGGTTTCCTTTACCGCCGACACGACCATCGGCTGGGCGCCGCTGGCCGTCAACTTCTCTGCTTCATCCGGTCTGGCAGTTGACACCTGGACATGGGATTTCGGTGACGGCGGTACCGACTCTATTCAGTCTCCTGCCTACACCTACAATCAGCCCGGCATGTTCGATGTCAGCCTGCAGGTGCAGGCGGGTGAGGACACTCGGACCTCCGTCAAGACCAGCTACATTAAGGTCCTGGCTGATTCGATGTTTGCCGATACCGGTGCAGCCTTTCCGGGTGAACTGGCCCAATTAGTAATATACGGACGCAATAGCATTCCTATTAGCGAAATCACTATTCCGGTGGAATACAGTGGCGACCTGGTGTTGACTTATGATCACTTCTCGACCGACAGTTGCCGCACCGATTACTTCGAAGTGCAGATGCTAACTCACATCATTCCATCCAGCAAGACAGCAACCATCAAGCTGCAGGCATCAACGATCGGATCGGCGCCTGATCTGGCGCCCGGCGCCGGGCCGATCCTCAGGCTGTTTTTCCAGATTGACGCCTCGGCCGAATTTGACCAGACCACGCCGATTCTGGTGGATGGTTACTCGACCCGCCTGCCTGAATTCAAGGGCGCCATTCTGGACTACCAACCGCGAACAGTGGCGGGGCTTGCCCGGTTGTGTATCGAGCGTGGTGAGATGGACGGCGTCGCAGGAATCACCATAGCCGATCTTGTTTTCCTGGTCGACTACATGTTCTCCGAGGGCACGCCGCCTTCCCCACTCGAAACAGCCGACGTGGATTGCTCCGGTACGGTTGATATCGCCGATCTTGTCTACCTGGTTGACTGGATGTTCA
>CBDUZQ010000234.1:0-4558 GCA_965371755.1 uncultured bacterium | reverse complement strand
GGAAAATAGCTACCGGCCTCCGGCGGCTCCCGGTCGGGCGGCCCGGATGTCCGGGCCTTTTGAATAAGTCCCTATAGATAGTTGCGGTAGGTCTTGCGAATCCGCGCGAGCGGATTTGTGGGACCTGCCGCTTTTGTCTGACGTGTAGTTTTCAGGTGATGTCGGGCGACCCGCCCGACGCCTGCTATAAAACCCAAAGGTCGGATGGGCCACCCGCACCTAACACTACCTTGACAAATGGATATTGTTATCGCTTACTTAAATTATATTAGAATAACACCAGGCAGACACGGAGGTTAGTATGTTCAAGTCTCAGGTTCTCGGAGTAGTAGGTGCTCTTATCCTGTTACTGGCGATCAATGTTTCGGCACTGGCCGACATCAAAGACGACCTGACCTACCAGGGCAACAAGGCGCGTATTACGGTCGGTAAGATCAAACCGAAAGCGAGCAAGTGCAGTGGCGACATGGCCGCCGCTATTGGGGAGATGTTGTCGACGTCGCTCACCAACACCGGCAAGTTCATCGTGCTGGCCAGCCAGGAAGAAGTTGCGGAGTTGGCCGAGGAGATCGATTTCGCTCAGTCAGGATACGTTGAAGACGGCAAGGGTCCTGAGAAAGGCCTGATGGAAGGCGCTGATTTGCTGATCACCGGGTCCGTAACGGCGTTCGAGCCGGATGCCGGCGGCAAGGGGGGTATCCTCGGCGGTCTCAAGGGCAAGGCTCTGGGCGGTGTTGGGGCCAGCTCCAAAGAAGCTAAGATAATCATGGATATCAAACTAATCGATATCCGTACTCGCCGCATCCTGAAGGCCAAGAAAATCGAAGCGAAATCCAAGAAGTGGAAAGTCGGAATGGCCGGCGGCAGTTCCGTTGGCGATGTGGTGCTGGGCGGCGCGCTCGGCATGTATTCGAACGAACCGATGGAAAAAGCTATCCGCACCGCCTTGGCCAAAATGGTCGAAGTGGTGTCGAAGGAAGTGCCCAAAGAGTATTACCGCTATCAGGGCGGTGGACAGTACACTCAGGAGTACGGCGCTGCCGGACAGCAAGGTGACGCTGCCGGACAAACTGGCGGTACGGCAACTACTCAGGCTTCAACGACCACAGGTGCATCCTCTACACCGGCGCCGACCGGTCCGGTAGCTGAAGACATGACTCTTTACACCAAATACGATTTCGTCCCCGGCAATAAAGTGATCTACTTCGACGATCTTGAGGGTGAGGAGGAAGGGGAGTTCCCCTATCGCTGGAATCTCGATCAGGGCGTTTTCGAAATCGCTCGCATGGGTGGTGAATACTGGATTCTGTGTACCGATAACGGCACCATTCGCCCCAAGTTACCTATTGGCCCGCTGCCGGAAAAGTACACGGTGGAACTGGAATTCTGGTCCAGTGGTCCGGACAAGTCGTTGCCGTATTACTATATTCATTGGACTGATGCCGACGGACGAGTGATCGGTGAGTTCTCCGCCTATGGCCAGAAGGCGACCTTCCTCAGTATCAAAGGCAAAAACCTGGCCGGTAAGGCGATGCCTGAGAAATGGAGCCGAGGTCTGCACACCATGCGAATCATGGCTACGACCAGGTCTATCAAGTGCTATGTGGACAATGTACGGGTCGCCAATGTGCCCAAGGTGGAAGGGTTTGATCCCACCGGTTTCCAGGTGCGGGCGAGGCCTTACACCGAAGATAACCCCTGGCTGATCAAGAGTTTCCGATTTGCAGAGGGTGGAAAGAGTATGCGCGAGCAGCTTGATGAAACCGGCAAGATCATCACCCATGGCATTCTGTTTGATTCCGGTTCCGACGTAATAAAGGCTGAGTCGTTCAAGACACTCAAGAACATCGGGCGACTGCTGGAGGACGACGCGGAGTTGCGCTTGTCGATCGAGGGTCACACCGACGCTGACGGCACCGATGAGCACAACCAGACGCTCTCACAGCAACGGGCCGAGTCGGTGCGCAACTACCTGATCGGCACCTACGGCATTGCCGCCGACCGTCTCGAAGCCAAAGGCTGGGGTGAGGCGCAGCCGATCGATACCAATGACAGCCCTGAAGGCAAAGCCAACAATCGCCGTGTGGAGTTAGTGAAACTATAAACCACTTTGCGTCGAACAGCAATCGTTGCAGATAACTGAGAGTGCTGCCGTCAAACAGATGGCAGCATTCTCAAGAGAATGACCTAACTGGCCGGGGAGTGTCAATGGCAACCACTGAAGATTATCTGATGGCTGCGGCTTTTACGCTGATCGGTGGCTTCGTATTCGTTCTGGGATTTTTCAAATGGCGCAAGCTTCGTGTGATTCGAGACACACCTCGTTCGAAAATCAGGTCGATGGCTATGGGCGTGGTCGAAATCCACGGGAGTGTCGAAGCTGATCAACTCATCAAGGCGCCCTTTTCAAAGACAGAGTGTGTGTACTACAAGTGGGAGATCAAGGAGTACCGCCGATCAAGTTCCTCGAGCGGCAAAGGTCCGTCACACAAGTGGGAGGATGTCGGTTCGGGTGATCGAAGGGTGCCCTTTTTTGCCAAGGACGAAACCGGCCGGGCATTGGTTGAGCCGGATAAGGCTGAGTTCGTCGTTTCGCGCAAGCAAGCGTATTATCAAAAGTCCAAAGGGTTGATCGCTTCCCTCAAAGCGATTCCCAAGATCGTAGAGACGCTCAAGAACTTCGATCCCAACGATCCAACTTCGCTCAATATCGAGGGTGACGATCTTGAACCGATGACGTCCGAGGGATCATTCCGCATGACCAGTGTGGGCGACCGGAAGTACTATGAGTACTTTGTCGAGCCCGGCGATAATCTGTTTGTGCTGGGAACGGCAGCCAACGATTCGTCGGCGCCCGGCAACGTGGTTATCAAGCGCGGCAAGAACGAGAAGACATTTATCATTTCGGATAAAAGCGAAAAAGGGGTGCTCACGAATCTCAAGAAAACAGCGCGAGTGTGCTTCATAATCGGCGGTGTTTTCCTCGCGGCGGGGATCGTGACATTGCTCATGAACTTGGGTCTCATTCCACAAGGTTGATCAAATGGAAACAATCTGGACTGTTGTTGGCATCGGAGCGATTCTCGTGGTCGTCGTGATTGTCGGCTGGTTGGTTGGTATCTACAACTCGCTGGTCAGGCTGAAGAACAACATCAAGAAGGCGTGGAGTAATATCGATGTGCTTCTCAAACAGCGCCACGACGAATTGACCAAGCTGATGAACACCGTCAAGGGATACATGAAGCACGAGGAGGGTGTCTTGACCAAGATCACCCAGGCGCGCACGGCGTTCATGGACGCCCAGAGTGTGGGTGACAAAGCCAAAGCCGACAACATGATGACCTCGACTCTGAAATCGCTGTTTGCCGTCGCCGAGAACTATCCCGAGCTGAAAGCCGACCGCAGTTTCGCCCAATTCCAGAGCCGGATAAGTGAGATTGAGAACCAGATCGCGGACCGCCGTGAATTCTACAACGATTCGGTTAACACCTTTAATATCCGGATCGAGCAAATCCCGGATCTGTTCGTGGCCCGGATGCTTGGCTATGCTGCTCGTGAACTGTTTCAGGCCGACGAATCCGACCGGGCGGACGTGGAGGTTCAGTTCTGAGCAGCGGTCTGGATCGGGAAGCCGGGTGCCCCACAGCTTGCTGTGGGTTTAGTTGGCGGAACCGCTAACAGGGTTCCGCCCTACAAGATCTGCGAGTGAGTTAGGAGATGCGTATGGTTCACTTTCTGATAATAGTAGCGATAGTGATCTTCACCGCGGTGGTACTTTACATAGATAACTCGCGTATGAAGCGTTGGATTTCAAGTATATGTCTACTCCTGATTATAACACGAGAGCTCAGCATCGGCCGATACGGCCGGTCGGCTGTTCTGCACAAACACAACGAAGGAACCTGGTCGGAAGCACTCAGGGATGGCGCTGACTTGATATTGGACTACTGCGAAATCACCGGGATTTATGTGATCGTCATTTGTATCCTGCTACTCATACTCATCAACCGCGGTTTCTGGCATACGAAGCCGAAGGAGTGAAGCGGGGTCACTTTTCTCGGGCGGTCTTTGGGACATTCCGGTCGGCGGATACGCGCCAAATCTCTGGACGCTAGGGTGGCCGAGGCAGCCTGCTTTCGCAGAAATGACAGTAGTGGATTGACGCGCGAAGCGCGAGAAACAGTCTTGTAGGGAAGATCTGTCTTCAGACCTGCCAACAACAGCGGGTCCGAAGACGGACCCACCTTACGAGCCTGTGTTTCAGGCGGCCCTTCGTCTGTTTGCTATGATTTCGTTATCTGTCCGACGGTCATGTCAGGAACAGATAGAGATGGTAAAAGAAAAAGGCCGCGACGACCAGCGTAGCTATTGTACGTAGAGTTCGGTAGAGCGGTCGATCGGCAAACACCGGTGGCGGCCCGCCCCGGCGAACGATCACCATCACGCGAGTGTAGCCGATAGTTGAAGCGATCAGAAGGATGAGGGTGGTCCAGGTGTACAGAATAATGCCATAGTCGAATCGAATGACGTAACATCCGATCAACATCGCAATCGAAGC
>CBDUZQ010000233.1:0-4565 GCA_965371755.1 uncultured bacterium | reverse complement strand
CCGCAGTCGATGGAAGACCTGATATTCGAGCAGGCCGTTGCCAAAGAGGCATTGCGACTGGCCTTCATTCAGCACAAAAGTTTCGCCACCGTGCTCAAAGGTGTACAGCAACAGCGCACTATCGCCGATGCTTTTGAACAATCGACTTCCGGTTCCAGCATCGTCAACATGATGAGTCTCGACATGCTGATCGGCTCCGGCGGTGTTTTGTCGCACGCACCCAGACGTCAGCAGGCGGCGCTGATGATGGTCGACTCTTTCCTGCCGGAGGGAGTCACCCGACTGGCTGTCGACTCCATCTTCATGATGCCGCAGCTTGGCGTGTTGACCGAAGTACACAAGAAGGCGGCCACCGAAGTATTCGTGAAAGATTGTCTCATTCACCTCGGCACTTGCGTGGCTCCGGCCGGTGTTTCCAAGAAACCGGGACCGGTTATGAAGTACAGTATTGACCTGCCCGATGGTACGGTTAGCGGCACACTGAATTACCTCGAGATGAAGCGATTCGAGCTCGGTATGGATGACAAGGGACTGCCGCTTGAAGTCAAGGCTGTCCTCGAGCCGGAACGGCATTACGATTGCGGCGCCGGTAAAGGTCACAAAGTTGAGACCAAACTATACGGTGGTGTGGTCGGGATCGTTCTCGACGGACGCGGGCGACCCTTCGACCTGTCCACACTCACTGATGACGAGCGGGTGTCTCACCTGAAAGAATGGATGACCGAGCTTAACATATACCCAGCGGATCGATTATAATTTCGACGAGCGTAAGGAAATGACAGAAGTGAACAGATGTCTGAGGACTGCAATGACGTTGAAAGCTGTTAGGATCGTGACCGCGGCCCTTTTGCTAATGATGGTTGGTCCGTCGGTAGTTTTGGCAGGGAATTATGTTAGCTGGGCCGGCGGCTTTTACATCTCGTTGCCGGATGACTGGGAGCAGATCGACTACCAGACGGTCGACATCTTCTTGATCTCCAACCAGGCGGGGAGCGATGTGCTGGACTATGATGCGGCGTTCGCACCAAGCAGTTCAACCCTGTTTTTCACCGGCAACTACATGATTCTCACTGTCGACACCGTTGGTGAACTTAGCCAGACTCAGATCGACAGCGTGCTGAAACAGATGCGCAAAACGTTCGGTCGGGATATCAAGTACTACCCGGTGGCTGATTTTCTCTCCGACCTGAAATCGAACGCCCCCAGCTACGATGCCAACGAGAAACTCGTTACCGTTGTGAGCGATATCGTCCAGAAGGAACAGGTAACCAAGAAACTGATGCACATGACCAAATTCTACGAGCGGGGACTGGCCACGTTCTACTTCTATTCACCGGATAGTCTGTTCGATCAGAGCAAGCACATTTTCAAGGACATCGTGCAATCGTTTTCGACTGAAGATATTGAGGCCGCAGCCGGTCATCAAGAGGTGCGGGTCGCGGATATCGACGCCGAGGAGACCACCGAGGACAAGGGTGATGAAGACTCCCGGCCGATAGTACTTTACATCGTTCCGATCAGCATTCTTATAGTGATAATAATCATCGCCGCCAGGAAAAAGAGAGGCAAGAAGGGATAGAGATATCCGTTATTGTAGATAGAAAGGTACATGTATGGCCCACGCCTATACTCCGGGATTGAAAGTCACCGAGAAGCATCTGATCAAGAAGAGTCGCATTCTGCCTCTCAAGGGTGAAGTGCTGGTCAAGGTCGGCGACAAGGTCAACCCCGACGATGTTGTTGCTCGCACCCATCTGCCCGGCAATGTTGTGCCGCTGAACGTCGCCAATAAGCTCGGTATCCCGCCTGAAGATATCGAACTCGTGATGCAAAAGAAAGTCGGCGATCCGATAGCCAAAGGGGATAGCATCGCCCTCAAGAAGTCGTTCATAAAGTGGTTTTCAAGTTCAGCCGTTGCGACAATCGACGGTTCGCTCGAATCCGTGTCAAAGGTCACGGGCCAGGTGCTCCAGCGTGGCCACCCGATTCCAGTTGAGGTCAAAGCGTACCTGCGAGGCGAAGTAACCGAGATTTTCCCGGACGAAGGGGTTGAGGTATCTTGTCAGGGTTCCTTCATGCAGGGAATTTTCGGCATTGGCGGCGAGACTTATGGCGAGATCAAGGTGGCCACACCAGACAACCTCACTATCCTAACCGACGAATTTATCAACGAAGACATGGCCGGTCATGTTATTGTCGGTGGCTCAATAGTAACAGCCGATGCAATGAATAAAGCGATCAAACTTGGTGTCAAAGGAATCGTCGTGGGTGGGCTGGACGACAAGGACCTGCGCGATTTTCTCGGTTATGATATCGGTGTCGCTATTACCGGTTCGGAAGACATCGGCACTACTCTGGTGATCAGTGAAGGTTTCGGCGAAATCGCCATGGCCCGCAAGACCTTTGACCTGTTCAAGGCACACGAGGGGGAGATGGCTTGCATAAACGGCGCCACCCAGATTCGCGCCGGCGTGATCCGTCCCGAGGTAGTGATACCCGCAGAAACCTCAGCGTCTGAGATGGATACCGACGCCGCGGGGGAGATTCAGGGTTTGGCCGTCGACTCGCCGGTACGTGTTATCCGGCATCCATACTTTGGACGACTGGGCAAAGTGACAGACCTGCCGTCACCGCTACAGAAACTGGAGTCGGAATCCAAGGCCCGTATCCTCGAAGTTGAATTTGAAAACGGTGAGCGCGCCGTTATTCCACGGGCAAATGTAGAGATGATTGAAAGCTGAGAACTACCCACTCCAGGATTCAAAACAGAAACCTCCCGGATCTCCGGGAGGTTTTCCTTTACTGGTAGGCTTCTGTTGGGTGCTGTCAGGCGACTCGCCTGACAGCCATGAAGTTCGAAAGTATGCGTCGGGCGGGGTCGCCCGACACGACGGCCACAGGATTGTGACCCTATACATAACTACATATTGTGGGCGGCAGATGTCCACATCTGCCCCTCTGTTCAAGATGCCATTCAGTGTGCGGCAGGTCACACAAATCCGCTCGCGTCCGCCGCGGCGGACAAGACCCACCGCAATTACCTATAGCGACTTCTCTATCAAGCCCGATTTCCGGGAGGCTGCCTGGCTGGCTTCGGTATTGTCAGGACAACTACATGCTGTCCTGGTCTGCCGCCATCGTATCCACGGCCGTCGAATCCCACATCGCCGAATCCATGGCAGTGGAATCCGCCATCTCAGCCTGCTTGACCTCTACCGGAACTTTGTCGGTCTCTTGTTGAACATCCTTCTTGCCACATCCATAGATGAAACAGAAGCACATCAACAGAGCCAGCACCACAGCTAACAGCTTTCTCATACGCAACTCCTTCAATGTCTTGTCTTGTCGGATATCCCGACTCTCTTGCCGATCACACCGTCGATCCATCGACCGCGTGATAGACATTCACCCTACGGAAAGGGATAAAAGCACTCAAGCCGGGAGCGGTCAAGTTTTATGATTGGCCATTTTAATCTTGTGATGACCCGGCGGGCTGTTTTTATTGTCCGCCGTGTCGGGAAAAGCCGCGCCGGGCCGACTTTTCGAGGTGAAATCAGGCCCGGTGAGGCAGCGCCGATTGAGCAAAAACTTTTTGGTAAGTAAAGCGTAGAATTGATATGAAGTTGTTTATTCTCCCCAGTATTTTTTCCGGACCGGTGTGGCAAATTATAGGCGAAACGTCCGCTTTCGGCATTATTGTGCTGATTAGTCTCACCTTCATGTCGCTGGTATCGTGGCTGATCATTTTCAACAAATGGCGTCTGTTCCGAGCCGTGCAAAGTGCGGGCGATAGTTTCACTCAGTCGTTTGAGCGTTCGCGGAGGTTGGCCGACTCTATCGGTCAGGCCAAGTCGCATAATCTGTCGCCGCTATCGAACATTTACACTGCCGGCTACAAGGAACTGGACGAACTGCGCCAGGCCAGAAACGAGGGTGGCCAATTGCAGCCGTCGCAGCAGCCGTTGGGTGATGAAGAGTATGAACTGATCGAAATGACCATGGAGAAGACGGCGACCGAGGAGATCGGCAAACTGGAGAGTCGCGTCATTTTTCTGGCTACCACGGCCAGCGCGGCTCCGTTCATGGGACTCCTCGGTACGGTCGTGGGCATCATGGATTCATTTTGGGCCATCGGTGAGCAAGGCTCGGCTTCATTGGCTATTGTCGCACCCGGTATCGCTGAAGCTCTGCTGGCTACAATTGTCGGATTGGGCGCTGCCATCCCGGCTGTTATCGCCTTTAACTGGGCCAACAACCGCATCAAGTTTTTCAATAACGATGCCGACAATTTCATCCTCGCCTTCCTGGTGCGCGCCCGCAAGGAGACACCATAGTGCGTCGGCGCCAAAGAACATATCGAGCCGTAGCCGAAATCAACATTGCCAATCTGGTCGATGTCGTACTGGTGCTTCTGATAGTATTCATGATATCCGCCCCGCTCTTGCAGTCCGGCATTGACATCAATCTGCCCAAAACGCGCGCGCCGGTATTGGATGAGGAAACGCATGGAATCGTCATATCAATCGACAGCCTCGGCGGCATCTACGTCAACGACCGCTGGGCTC
>CBDUZQ010000232.1:0-4577 GCA_965371755.1 uncultured bacterium | reverse complement strand
GGCTGTGCCCATATCCTCTGTTGGACACTTCCCCAATAAAAAAAGGGGACACCGATGTGTCCCCGTGTTGGAGCGTGCTATGCCCTTTCAGGCTCAGAAGTAATCTATCGAGAACGATGACAAACGGTCGTCCAGGTCAACCTCAATCCGTGTCGAATTCGTATCATATCCTTCGGTTTCAAAAACATCGTCATCCCCGGCCAGACCCAGGCGTTTCAGGTAGGATCGGTAGTCGGCGCCGTGAACGCGCAGCCCGACCGACTGTGGCACCCGCAGCTTGAAGCGTGAGTCCTCGCCGCCGACAATCACCCGCACCATCGGTTCCAGTTCACCGATCTTGAGGTAGATCACAGCATCATCGGTGTCCAGTTTCAGCAGGCGCAACGGCGTGGTCGACATATTCAGGTGAATATCGTTATCGTGGCCGGATAGACTCAGGTCAAGTGGGGTGTTTTCGTGGAACTGTACCCACCAGTCCCGGTCGTCATCTGTATCGATCTTGATCACGCCACCGAGATACGACATTCGTCGACTGTCGAAAGAGATTTCGGCTACGCCCTTCTTTGTAAGGTAACTGATTTTCGGTTTGCGTGTGAAACGAGCAAACTCGCCATAGACCAGATCATCACCGCTGTCACGGATAGTGAGATCGGTCTCGTTAAGGTTCAGTTCGGCCGAAAGAGACCGGACCTTTGGATCGAATCTAATCGTGTGGCTGGTTTCGGTGAAGAATCCGCCCTCCTGACCGGAGCCTGCATAAAAGGCGATGGCAAGACCGCCGATCAGCAGAAAACCCGACGTCAGGTAGGATATAACTTGTACTCTCGTTCGAGTACAAATCTTCTCGATACCGATGGCGATCAGGACCAACGGCGAGTATACGGCCAGGGCGATCCAGATGTCGTCATTGAATAGGCCCATATTTCGGAATAACAGAAGCAGGCCGATCGTAACCAGAAGAACGCCCCATCGAAACCGCGCCGGAGTCATGACAGAGTTCCTCCGTTGGGAGTGTCCAGCCCCTGACCGGCGCCGTTTTCAGCCGCCTCCCGTTCGCGCCTCCGTTTTCCCCGGCAGAACATGAGGGCCAAACCGGCCAGTATCAACATCACCGGCCAGAACTCCGACCAGTCAAACCAGTACCAGTTCTCGCGCATCAGGAGGATAGCTCCGATACCGATCAGGACCAGCCCGGGAAGATACTTGCGCCATGATGAATCGTATTGCCTCGGTTCCGCCGGCTTTGCTGGTTCCGCTGATGCCGATGTCTCGAGAAGACTTTCCCTCTTGGGTACGATGATCCAGGCGACAATGTAAGCCACAATCGTCACCTGGTGAGCCAGGGCCAAAATCACGGCGATAACCCGCACCAGAACCGGATCGATTTCGAAATAATCGCCTAATCCTCCGCAGACCCCAGAGATAACTTTGTTGGTATCCGAGCGATGTAGTTTCTTATCCATAGCGACAGCTCCTGTGGACTGTGTAAGCCTTTCTCTGGCTATCCTGTACGTGCCGCCGAAACAAAAGTTCAGCCATTTTGTGGGAGATAGCCAGCTACTTCTCTAAATCCTCGAGCAACTTGAGATAGCGTCGGGCCAGTTTCTGCGATGGTGAATCCTGGCGCTCGGCGTACTCGGTCAAGACAACGACGGCCTCGTTGTACTCGGATTCGTCGTCAGTTTGCAGAGCGATCTGGTAGCAAGCCTCCAGATAGCGCTCCAAATGAGTCGGCTGGGTCGATGTGCTGTCGGCTGGCGCCGGTGAAGGCGGAGCCTCGGCGGGTTGAGCGGTGTACTGCATCGACTTCTCGACTGAATGCTGTCTCTTGCGAAGTTGTGTGCTGATCTGAGGCTGCAACGAATCTCGCACCAGCCGCCAATGGTCAAGAGAACGCGTATCGTCGGTTGTCTCCAGTGATTCGTGCGTAACAGATATCTGATTGGAAACCTCGAATCTTTCGATGATGTCCCGTTGGGCGGTGACGGAAATCGTCTGCCCAAGATCGCGGGTTTGTTCCTTTGTCTCACCCGGAGTCGCCAGTGACACCATGGTATCACCCTGCTTCTTGATTTCACCGGGGATACTATCGACGATATAGTCGACTTCTCCCGCGCGTCCGCCACGCACGAAAATCTCACCCGAGGCGTTAGTAACCGCGCCCGCGACCTGCTCCAGCAGTTCATCCACTGTTTCAACCGGCGCTGGAGTGGGCTCACTGCCCGGTTCTCGTTCAGCATCAAGGGCAGGGTCGAGCTTCCCTCGCATATCCTCTGCTATAGTTTCTTTCTTCAACACCAAGTCGTCTTTCATGGCGCCTTGCCCCGCGACTGCCGGTTCGGGTTTCTCAGCCTCGGGAAATTCAGTCCGGACATCTTCTTCTTCCGGCATCGGAGCGAGATCGTGATATACGTGCCGGTCAGTTGAGTCAGCCCCGTGCGTTACGGCCATATCTCGCATCACCGGAGCCGAGACGGCAGGTGAATCCTGCATTCTCTTGTCGGTCGAATCGAGGATGTCCCCCTCGTGCAGAGCTATGAAGGTCAGCGCCGCCACCGATGCGGCTGCCGCAGCCAGCTTCCAGCCGAGGCCGGTCCAACTACGGCGAATAGTGGTAACCTTCGATTCTTTCTTAAAGCCTAACCGTTGTTCGGTTTTCTGTGCGGCTGTTTCCCAATAGTCGCTCTCAGCCAGATCAGCTTTCTCATCTATGAGCCGGTCTAACTTCGCCAGCATTTCTAGCTGCCTAAGGCACGCCGCACAGGCGGCCACATGCTCCTCGACCATCCGCATCTCCTCTGGTGTGAGGCTGCGATCATGGTAGGCCGAAAGTCTGTCCTGAAAGTAACCGTGGTCCATTTCGATCACTCGTCGTTTATCTGTTGACAGGCGCCGTTCATAACAAGTCCTTAAGACTCTCCAACAGCAGTTGCCGCGCTCGATACAATCGTGAATCAACTGTCCCGGGCGGTATCTTGAGATTGGAGGCTATTTCCGTGTAGCTCTGGTCCTCAAAGTGACGCAGTACGAACACTTCCCGGTACTTGGCGGGCAGTGCCTTAACTGCCTGATAGAACCTCTTTTGCGCCTCATCGTTCAAGAGTTGCTCGAATGGTCCCAGTTGAGCTGTCTGAGGATCGAAACCCGACTCCTGGAGTTGATCCAACGACTCTTTGCGCTGTTCGCGTTCCCAATAGTTGAAAGCCAGGTTGCGGGCAATTGTCGCCAGCCAGGGGTAGAAAGTGTACTGCAAATCGAAACGGTCGATGGCCGAATATGCTTTTACGAAGGCTTCCTGCACTATATCCTCACTCGCATCAAATGAACCCAGCAGTCCGTAGACAAATCGAAACAGTCGCTTCTGGTTCAGGCGAATCAACTGGCCGAAGGCTCGCTGGTCGCCGTTCTGCGCTGCCTCAATCAGCTTCCGCTCGGCTGCGCCGTCCACACTCTTGTCTACCGCTGGCGCAGCCCTTTCTTCCCGAGAAGTTTCGTCCATCTACACGTTGTCGCTAATCATTTTCAGAGCCAACATCTGCAAGGCCGCGGCCGGCTTCAGAGCCTGCTGTCTGAACTCGGCGTCGGTGGCGGCTATCTCGATAATGATCTTTTCCAACCGGGTGTTGTCATACTGCGCAGCTTGCCCTCGAAACTTGCCGATCATGAAATCTCGTCGTCCCAGCGGTTTTCTGGAGTTCTTGACCAGGTAGAGGCTTATGAAGTGCTGTTGCAAAAGAGAGGCAATGGCGACTGGCGTGTTA
The DNA here is from genome assembly GCA_965371755.1 of uncultured bacterium. GTDB lineage: Bacteria > Zixibacteria > MSB-5A5 > GN15 > FEB-12 > JAJRTA01. The sequence goes on along the minus strand of CBDUZQ010000232.1, from coordinate 816 downwards.
CCGTCGGCGAGCAGCCGGTCGATCATCTTGAGCACTGTCCGGGTGCGCCCGGCGACGATCTCGTCGGCCAGAGCAAAAATGTTGTACGTAGCGTAGCCCGAACAAACGGCGCCGATATCGTCGATCGTCACGGTTTCACCGGTGCTGCGGTAGTTGATCAGCTTATTGATCTCCGACTCCATCGGTCCAAGATTCCCGGCCACCAATTCCGAAAGCAGCGTCAGAGCCGCCGGTTCGATCCCGATCTCTTCCGCCAGCAGCCGTTTCTTGATCTGTTTCTGGATATCGGCCTGGGCCAGCTTCTTGAATTCGACCACCTTGACAGCCTTGTCCATTTTATTCAGGAAGGCGGATTTCCGTTTGGGCGCTTTGGCGGCTGGGGTGCTGAAAATCACTGTTCGGTTGGGGTCGGGCGGGGTCAGGAGTTTAAGAACAGCGTCGATCTCGGTCGGTTTGTAGCTCTGGAAGCTCGAAACAATCACCACCTGCTTGTCACCCAACATGGGCAGGTTGGAGAGCTCGGCTATCAGATCGGCGCACGAAGTTCTGCGCCCGTCTAACTTGCAGCTATTGATCTGGCGCTGTAAGTCAGGCAGAAAGCTCCGCACCAGATACTTCTCCGCCTCGACCATACGGTAGTCATCGGCGCCAAAGAAGTAGTAGGCGGGGTGAAACTTCCCGGCCGATATTTCCGTCTTGAGCGTCCGGGGAGTGATCATACACGATTATACCACTCCCGCCGCCCAGGCGTCAATCAAAAAGCTGATCGTAGACCGGGTTGTCCCGGGCCGCGATCCACTCCAGCGAGAAGCGGTA
>CBDUZQ010000231.1:0-4590 GCA_965371755.1 uncultured bacterium | reverse complement strand
GTGCTGGCCGGGGAACAGTTGAACTTCGGTGGTTTGGGTGAATACGGCGGCTATGCCATGGAGGAGATGGATGGTGGTTCTGACGCCCACGGTTTTACAACCTGCGGTTTTCCGTCCGACCAGTACGAATTGGACAAGCTTTACGATCTGACGTTCCTCCCCAACAACTACTGGCCGCCCAGCGAGATAATCAATCGCATCAACTCAGGAGTGCACATAGTTGATCATCTGGGTCATAGTTACATCGGCTACGCCATGCGAACCGACACCACCATGCTCAAGAACCAACTCACCAACACCGAGTATTGCTTTTTGTACGCTGAAGGATGCACGGCCGGCAAATTCGACCACAACGACTGTTGGGCCGAGTATGTTACCGTGAAACTGGCCACCGCTGGTTTCGGATGTATCGCCAACTCTCGTGCCGGATTAGGGTCACGCACCACTCAACATCCGGTTCATGTGATCAACCGTGAATTCTGGGATGCGATTTACAGCGCCGACGAGGGGTACCCGGAGTTAGGCTTGGCCATGCTTGACGCTCGGTTTGACCTGGCCGTCCGAATTGACGACCCCGGCATGCGATGGACTTACTATGAAACCAACCTCTTCGCCGATCCGGCTGTTCGAATCAAGCCAGTCCGCAGCCTGGCTATCATGTTTCCCGATGGTACCCCTGAGGCCGTGGAGCCCATGGAACCGACCCCGTTCGATGTAACGGTTACCGGCATAGGTGAGGGCGCACCGGTACCCGGCAGCGGTCTTCTACATTGTTGCGTGGATGGTACTGACACGGTGGATATACCAATGGTGTGGTTGAAGAGTGAACTGTATCAAGCGACCTTGCCCTCGATTGAATGTGGCCAGCGGATAGAGTACTATGTAAGTGTTGAGGAATCACAATCGGGCCGTCGCTACGCCCCCGACCCGACAGAACCCCTAAAAGCTATTGCTGTGACCGAAGAGAAAATGGTCTTTCAGGATGACTACGAGAGCGACGCCGGGTGGACAATCTCGGGCGGGCTTTGGTCGCGAGGGGTACCGTTGGGATTAGGGGGGAATGAGCAACAGTACCCCGTACCCGATCCGACCGAAGGATGTCTCGGTCCCACAGTCATGGGCTACAATCTTGCCGGTGACTACGAAAACAGCCTGCCTCAACATCACGTCACGTCACCTGCCATCGACTGCTCCGGCAAGTACAACACACGACTCCGATTCTGCCGCTGGTTGGGGGTGGAACAACCGGTATATGATCAGGCCAGGGTCTCGGTCAGTACTGACGGTTCCAACTGGACAACACTGTGGCAAAACCCCGCCGTTATCGCCGATCTTCAATGGAATGAGATCGAGTACGACATTTCTCAGTACGTGGACGACGAACCTGAGGTCCACCTGCGTTGGACGATGGGTCCAACTGATGGTGGACTGGTCTATTGCGGCTGGAATCTCGACAATGTGCGGGTAGTCGCGCTGTACTGCCAGGGCTGGGTCTGCGCCGACATCGACGGTAGCGGCAACGGTCCCGACATCGCCGATTTAGTCTACCTGGTCGACTATATGTTCAACGGAGGTCCAGAGCCACCGGTGTTGGACGCAGCCAACGTCGATGGACTCGGCGAGATCGACATAGCTGATTTGGTGTACGTGGTCGACTACATGTTCAACAGCGGCCCGGAGCCTTCTTGTCCGTAGATTCATCTATGTTCCCAGGTGACCACACGCCGCGCGTGGTTAGCAGAAGCACGATGATGGGGTTATCACCAGGCCTCAGAGAATAGGTCACGCGGCAAGTACAGGTCCGGCATATTTTGTGAAATAATTCACTTGACGGGGGATATTAATACTATTATCATTTTACTAAGGTTTTGGCCGGGAACGGTCAATTTTTTTGTAAGGTGGAGATAGTTCGATGAAGCTCTCGACGCGCGCAAGATACGGTCTCAGGATGATGGTAGAATTGGCCCGCGCCCTGCAAAAGGAGAAGCTGGTGCGGCTTCGTCAAATTGCCAGGGTTACAGGATTGTCGGAGAACTACATGGCGCAGTTGGCTATGTCGTTGAGGAACGATGGTCTGCTTGTCGGCGTGTCCGGTAAGAAAGGCGGCTACCGCCTGCCGCGAGACCCGCACGAGATTTCGGTGAAGGACATAGTTCAGGCTGTTCAGGGACCGATCGGCCTGACCGATTGTACTATTCACCCTGAGTTATGTCTCAACGCTCCCTTTTGCGAAGCGCGCATGGTTTGGGTGCTGGCGAACTACCGGCTGTCAGAGGTATTCGAGAGCATTACGCTGGGGGACATGATCGATAAAGATTTCATGAAGAATACACGCAAGAAACACTCAGATAAGAAACTGCTCAACCCGGACAAGATCATGGCTACCGATTCGTTCATCATGAGTTGTCCGGCCAGCACAGATTAGCAACAGTCGGGGAAAGGCAAATGGTAGCTATTCAGTATTTGACGATTATATCAGTAGTGGTGGCGTTTGCGGCGATGATTATCAAGGCGCTACGATACGCCACCGCTCCGCAGTCGATGCGATGGGAGTTGTATCCGGTACCGCATGAGAAAGGGAAGGCCGAATACGGGGGGTCCTATCTTGAAGAGCTCAATTGGTGGACTAAGCCACGCCACAAGGATCTGCTCAATGAGTTGAAGGAGATGGCGGCGGAGGTTATTCTGCTCAAGGGCGTATTTAACCACAACAAACGAGCCTGGTGTTCGTCCTGGCCATTTCATTTCGGGCTTTACCTCTGCATCGGCTGGCTGGTACTGTTGTTAGTGGGCGCCATCGCGGAGTCGACGGGTGTTAGGGTGGCCGCGTACGGGGAGGCGGTTTGGCAGGTACTGTACTATCTCACTGCCGGCTTTGGCTATGCGGGACTGGTCTTGAGCGGTGTGGGCGCGCTGGGTCTGTTGATTTGGCGCAGTTCGGATGCCGCGATGCGCAAGTTCAGCTCACCGATCGACTATTTCAATCTTGTCTTCTTTGTGGCGGTAGCGGCAGTGACGTTGGCGGCCCACCTGACCGCGGACCCAGGCCACGCCGCCATGCGGAGTTATGTGCATGCGATGATTACACTTGTACCGGTGAGGGAGGTGGGGACGTTGTTGATGCTGGAGATCATTTTGATCTCGCTGTTGATTATGTGGATACCGCTGACGCGGATGTCGCATTTTGTGGCCAAGTACTTCCTCTATCATTCCGTGCGGTGGGAGGACGAACCCAACATGCCGGGCAGCAAACTGGAAAAAGTACTGCTGGCACAACTGGGCCGCAAGATTGGTTGGGGCGCACCGCATATTGACTCAGAGAAAACCTGGGGTGAGGTGGTAACGGAGAACATCAAGCATGAGTAACCAGGATATCAGAGTCAAAGACATCAGCCGGAAAACCGACCAACTGTTCACACTCGAGACCGAAGATCTGCCGAAGCTTCCCTATCCTTATGAGGACTGGGAAGAACCGCCGATAGGAGATATCTCGGAAGCGAAGCGGGCCAAGTACGAGACGAATCTTGACGGTATCATGAATGTGCAAGTGCCGATTCCGAAAACCGACGCGGAGAAAGAGCAGCTTGTTGCGAAGTTTCTGGTCGGGTTGCGTAAGCTATTGTCGAAAGACAGCAACTGGACGTTTCTCCAGCCGTTGATGCTATCGCTGGACAACTGTGTTAAGTGCAACACCTGTAGCGATGCCTGTCCGATCTTTGAAGCCAGCGGCCGAGCCGAGATTTATCGTCCGTTGTTTCGTTCGGATATTCTCAGGCGGCTTGTCAATAAGTACATTCGACCCGGCGGCAAGCTGACAGCCAAATTCACCGGGGCCGATATCGATCTCAACTGGGAGACTATATCGCGACTGGCCCAACTGGCCTATCGCTGTACGCTGTGTCGACGTTGCGCCCAGACTTGTCCTATGGGTTGTGACAACGGGCTTTTGTCGCGCGAGATTCGCAAACTGTTTTCTCAGGAGATGGGCATCGCACCATCGGAGTTGCACGAGGATGGGACTATTAAGCAGTTGACGACTGGTTCCTCCACGGGTATTACACCGTTGGCTTTGGCCGATCTGATGGAGTTTACGGAAGAGGACGGTGAGGAGCGCACGGGGATGTCGTGCAAGATACCGTTTGACAAGTCCGGCGCCGATATCCTGTTGATCCACAATGCCGGTGAGTTTTTGTCCTGGCCGGAGAACATTCAGGCGTTTGCTGTTATTTTCGAAGCAGCCGGATTGAGTTGGACACTCTCGAGCGATTTCGTTGGTTATGACTCGGTCAACTACGGATTGTTCTATGATGACACTCAGTATGCCCGGGTGACGCTGAAGCACGCCGAGACAGCCAGGAAACTCGGGGTCAAGAAGGTGGTCTTAGGAGAGTGCGGTCATGCCCACAAAGCGGCCATGGCGATCGGTGATCGCATCTGGTTAGGCGAGTCCAACATTCCGCGCGAGTCCTGCATGGTCACGCTGGAGGACATTGTACTGAACGGGAGGATCAAAGTCGATCCCGAGCGGAACTATTTCCCGGTGACCGTTCACGATCCCTGCAACATAACGCGTTCGATGGGCATCATCGA
>CBDUZQ010000230.1:0-4590 GCA_965371755.1 uncultured bacterium | reverse complement strand
CATAGCGAAGATGTCGCATGTCATCAAGGACCTCGCTGAGAAAACACCCGACGCCATCGGCTGCTGCAAGCTCGTCGTGTTCGCCAACTGTGTCGAGGACAACCCGTTTATCGCCGGCGCCTTTCACGGCATGTCGGAACCGGAGACAGTTATCAACGTAGGCATCTCCGGACCGGGCGTGGTGCTGTCGGCGGTCAAGCAGGCGGGACAGGTGGACCTTGGTGTGCTGGCCGAAGTTATCAAACGCACGGCCTTCAAAGTCACCCGCATGGGCGAAATGGTCGGTCGCAAAGTGTCCGAACGGTTGGGTATAGAGTTTGGGATTATTGATCTCTCCCTGGTCCCCACGCCCGCCGAAGGCGACTCCGTGGCGGATATTCTCGAAGCGATGGGTCTTGAACGATGTGGTTGTCCCGGCACGACGGCGGCTCTGATGATGCTCAACGACGCCGTGAAAAAAGGCGGCTTAATGGCGTCGTCGTACGTGGGCGGTTTGTCCGGTGCGTTCATTCCGGTGTCTGAAGATGCGGGTATGATCCGCGCCGTGGAGGCGGGTGCTATCTCTTTGGAAAAACTGGAAGCGATGTCGTCTGTCTGTTCGGTCGGTCTTGACATGGTAGCGATACCGGGTGACACGCCGGCCGAGACAATCGCCGGCATTATTGCGGACGAAGCAGCCATCGGCGTGGTGAACAAAAAAACGACCGCGGTGCGCATCATCCCGGTGCCCGGCAAGATGGTCGGAGAATCGGTGGAGTATGGCGGACTGTTGGGGACGGCGCCGATCATGCCGGTGTCGAAGTTTTCCTCGCAACGTTTTGTACTTCGCGGGGGCCGCATCCCTGCGCCTTTGACGGGGCTAAACAATTGATCTGGGTAGTTTGCCTGACGGCAAAGCGCGCGAAGCGCGAAAAACGGGCTTGCCTGTGTCGGGCGACCCCGCCCGACGGCTGTGTAACAATCTGATTTCAACATGGAGCTACGATGACAAAGACCAATTCGACAGCCAAACGATTCAGCATGTTCGGCATCTTGACAGTGCTTTCGTTGGCGCTTTTGCTTTCCTGTTCCGGGGGCGGTGACTGCAGCGGCGGTGAGGCAACTGAGGTCGCCATCAGGGCGCAGGACGCTTTCCGTCAAGCCGATTGGGAGACGTATGCTTCGTGGATGCATCCGGAGGCGCTGGAGCGTTTTGAGTCGATTTTACGTCCGGTGTTCGATGCTGTGATCCAGGTCGATTCTGCCGGCAATATGCCGGAGGAGTTCAAGTGGTTCGATAGCACCATCAACACTGAGGAGTTCCTGAACATGACGCCGAAGGACTTCTTTGCGTTCTCAATGGCCGAAATCGTGGCGGCGGTGCCGGGGTTGGGCGAGGCGCTGCGGGGTTCCTCGCTGGAGGTTATCGGTGAGATTGGGGAGGGGGACCGTCTGGTGCACGTGGTCGTGCGCACATCGGCCGAGTCGATGGGAATTGGCATGACGGAAGTGTCGGTGTTAACAACGGCCAAGAGCGAGGGTGAGTATCGGCTGATGCTGTCCGGTCAGATCGAGAGCATAGCCACGGCCATCGCCCGCGGTATGGGGGGACGGTAGCTCGCTACTTTTTTGCGCTTCGCGCGCACGGACAAGCCGTGTCTTTCGCGTTTCGGCCGTACACTATGTCACCCTGAGCGGAGTCGAAGCATGACGAATCCGCTCTGGACGACGACCGACAGACCAACGTTGCAGGATAGGAAACTCGGATTATGAACAACCCCGTCGAACCAGCAGCCCGCGTATACCGTGGTGATGAAATCGAGGCGCTGCATTACGCCTCAATCGCCGTGGTGGATCCTGACGGAAAGCTGACCCATTATCTGGGCGATCCCGAGATGATCACGATGACGCGCTCGTGTATCAAGCCGTTCCAATTGATCCCGCTGCTGACCACCGGCGCAGCCGATAACTTCGATTTCACGCCGCGTCAGTTGGCAATCATGTGCGGATCACACAACGGCTGCGACCGTCACAAAGATATGGTGCTATCCATCCTCGACGCCGTTGGCTGCACGCCCGATGATCTCCAATGCGGCGCCCACTGGCCGCTGGGGATGCAGGAACGACAAGAGTTCCCGCATGACGGTGAAGAGACCGACCCTGTCCGCCACAACTGCTCCGGTAAACACGCTGGTTTTCTTGCCCTGTCCAGGTTCCTTGGGGACGACGTCGGCAACTACATCAGCCCCAACAGCAAAACGCAGAAGATGGTCAAACAGGCCGTCAGTGATTTTTGCGAGTATCCTATCGACAAGATGTCGACCAGCATCGACGGTTGCAGTGCGCCGAATTTTCCGCTGCCGCTGGTGAACATCGCGCGCGCCTTCATGAAGCTGGCTAATCTCGACACGGACGACTTGCTCTTTCGCGCTGCAATAACGCGCATACGTGACGCCATGCGAGAGTATCCTGAGATGGTCTCCGGGCGCGGTCGGCTCGACCTGGCCCTGATGCAATCGTTCCCGGACAACATCGTGTGCAAGGTGGGCGCCGAAGCGATTGAGGGGATCGGATTGGTTGATCCGCCGGTGGGGATCGCCGTCAAGATCCATGACGGCAACTGGCGGCCAATGGGGGCGATCTGCGTGGAGGTCCTGAAGCAGCTTGACATAATCGACAAGATTGAGCATTTTGACCATATGAAGAAGCATGAGCAACCAGATGTGCGCAACGCCAGAGGTATCGTCACTGGCCGCATGGTCCCGTCTTTTAGGCTAAGGAAAGCGTGATGGCGGTTTCCTGTTATACTTCTCTGTCACTCGGGCATCTCGGAGTCGAATACCATCGCCGCTGGGTCAAAGATGTAACTTAAGCCACTCTCCCTCGCTGCTGGTCCGTAAACTGGAACCATCAAAAGGAGAGAAAGGCGATGAGAAAACGTCAACCGGCGGAACCATACCGCATCAAATCAGTCGAACCGATCAAACTGCTGCCGCGTGAGGAACGCGTGCTCAGACTTCGTCAGGCTAACTATAACATCTTCAAGCTTGACGGCGCCGATATCTATATCGATCTGTTGACCGACTCCGGCACCGGGGCCATGTCGTCCCGCCAATGGGCCGCCCTCATGCTGGGAGACGAGACCTACGCCGGGGCGTCGTCGTTTCGCAAGTTTGAAAAGACGGTCAGGGAGATTTTCGGCAAGCGCTTTGTGATCCCCTGCCACCAGGGCCGCTCGGCTGAGAATCTGGTGTTCACGACTACTCTCGAAAAGGGAAAGTACGTCCCCAACAATACCCATTTCGACACCACCCGCGGCAACACTCTGCACAAGGGTGGCATCCCGCTCGATTTTCCCTGCCCAGAGTCGGATTCGGACGATCCGTTGCCGTTCAAAGGTAACATGGACTGCAGCCGGTTGGATGAGTTCATCCACGCCAAGGGGCGCGAACAAGTTGCCATGGTTATTATGACCATCACCAACAACTCCGTCGGCGGCCAGCCGGTGTCGATGGCCAACATCAAAGAGACCTCCGCCATCTGCCGCAAACACAACATCCCGTTCTTCTTCGACTGCGCCCGGTTTGCCGAGAACGCCTTCTTCATCAAACGTGACGAGGCGGGCTACCATGACAAGTCGATCGCCGAGATAACCACCGAGATGTTCTCCTGTTGCGATGGCGCTATGATGTCGGCCAAAAAAGACGGCTTGGCCAATATCGGTGGGTTCATTACGCTTGACGACGAAGAGTTGTACCATCGCCTGGCCGAACTATTGATCCTCGTAGAAGGCTTCCCGACCTACGGCGGTCTGGCCGGGCGTGACCTGGAAGTGTTGTCGGTGGGGCTGCACGAGGTGATGGACTATGACTATCTTGATTTCCGTATCGACCAGGTGAAGTACTTCGGTGAGAAGATCAAGGCGGCAGGGATCCCTATAATCGAACCGACCGGCGGACATGCGGTTTTCTGTGATGCCGGCAAGTTGTTGCCGCAGATCAAGCCGGGACAGTTTCCCGGACAAAGTCTTACTGCTGCGTTCTATATTGAGGGTGGGGTGCGCGCATGCGAGATCGGTTCGTTGATGTTCGGCAGCATCGATCCGGACAGTGGTAAGATCACGTATGCCCCTCGGGAACTTATGCGGATGGCCTTGCCGCGACGAGTCTACACCAACTCACACTTTGACTATATAGCAGAGGCGGCCGAGAAGATCGTAGCCAGAAAGGACAAGCTGAGAGGTTTTGAGATCATTCGGGAACCGGTTTTCCTGCGGCATTTCACTTGTGATCTGAAGGCGCTCAACGAAGAGACGGTGTTGATCGATACATAAATGTGTTTCTCGTGCTGCGTGCGCCGTAGGGATAGGGGCAGACGAGGACGTCTGCCGCCCGCAAAGTGCAAACCCATCGTCAGCAGTAAGTCAGGTTCCACTAGGCTCCTGACTGTCGAAACTCAAGGTATACCTCAGACCTCATCCTGAGCGGAGTCGAAGGATGCACAGGGTCTCAGTCTCGGCGTCAGGATCACAAGGATCCTGAACTGACTTAAGGTTGATTCATCACAAAAAAAAGCGCCCCCGAAGGGGCGCCTTGCTTTTCGTGGAATGTC
>CBDUZQ010000229.1:0-4601 GCA_965371755.1 uncultured bacterium | reverse complement strand
CGGCTGGCCCGTTTTGACCATTCTGCTGGCAGTCGGCATTATATTCCTAGCCATACTCTCTCGTACTATCGGACGACAGCCGGCCGGCCAGGAAACAAAACAGGAAGAACACGTCTGAGTTTGGAGGATAGATCATAGTCATGGAATTTCCGTATCTGAGTTCATTGATATTCGTGCCCATATTTGGGATGGTGGTGGTGATGCTTCTCCCCAAGGAGAACCACAAGGCCATCCGGTGGACCGCGACCATCATCAGTCTGATCCCGATGCTGGTCTCCTTCTGGCTCACCTGGGATTACTTCGTCAACTTCTCCGGTTCGGCGGCCATGGCCTATCAGGAGGGTCCGTACAGTTGGATACCCTCTTTGAACGTCCAGTACTTGCTGGGTGTTGACGGCATCTCGGTGCCGATGCTGTTCCTGACCGGGCTTTTGTCCACTCTCTCCCTGCTGGCGTCATTCGGCATCACGAACCGGGTCAAAGAGTACTTTGCTTTCTTCCTGCTATTGGAGGCGGGCATGATGGGCGTGTTTGTGTCGCTTGACTTCTTTTTGTTCTACGTCTTCTGGGAGATAATGCTGGTACCGATGTACTTCCTGATCGGTGTCTGGGGCGGACCGCGAAAAGAATACGCCGCGATCAAGTTCTTCCTCTACACGCTGTTCGGGTCAATCTTTATGTTGGTGTCGATCCTGATTTTGTACTTTACATCCGAACCGCACACGCTGAACATGTTGACGCTGATCGAAACCTGTCCGACCCTGTCGCATTCGCTGCAGATGGTCTGCTTCATCTTCTTCTTCATCTCTTTTGCCATCAAGGTCCCGGTCTGGCCGTTCCACACCTGGTTGCCCGACGCGCACGTAGAAGCGCCGACCGCGGTGTCCGTGATTCTGGCCGGCGTTTTGTTGAAGATGGGAACTTACGCCATGCTGCGGGTCAGTTGGCCGATGTTCCCCGATGCTCTCCGCACGTTGTCGTTCTGGATCGCCATTCTGGGTGTGATCGCCATCATCTACGGTGCGCTGGTATCGATGGCGCAGAAGGACCTCAAGAAACTGGTGGCTTATTCGTCGGTTTCGCACATGGGCTACTGCATGCTGGCGCTGGCGGCGTTCTCATCGGTGACAGCGATTGCCGGATGCATGTTCCAGATGGTTTCGCATGGTCTCATCACCGGCGCCTTATTCCTCCTGGTAGGCGTTCTATATGATCGTGCTCACACCCGTGAGATTGCCGCCTTTGGCGGCATCGGTGCTAAGCTGCCGGTTTATTCCGGTATCATGATATTCTTCTCGATGGCGGCGTTGGGCCTGCCGGGAATGAGCGGTTTCGTCAGTGAATTTATGATCTTTGTGGGCGCTTTTGGAGCCTTGAGTAAAGTGCTGGTCGGCATTTCGGTTCTTGGTGTCGTGCTGGGCGCCGCTTATATGCTGCGCATGGTGCAACATATATTCCTCGGCGAATTCGACAAGGCTAAATGGGGCGGTCTGACGGAGATCAACTTCCGTGAAATCGTCACGGTGGCGCCGCTGATGGTGCTGACGGTGGCTATCGGCGTCTATCCCGCACCGCTCAGTAACTTGATGAGAGCTACTCTGGAGAATCTGGTAACGTTGATGGCCAGGTAAAGCGATATGGAATTCCAACTGCCCGAATACAACCTGCGCATGATGCTCCCGGAGATATTCCTGTTTCTCTGGGCGCTGGTGGTGTTTCTGTTCGATTTGCTGAGCAAGCGGCGGAGCGAATCGGCTGTGGGTTATCTCACCCTGCTCGGGCTTCTTATCTGCGGCGGACTGTTGGCTACCACCGGGTATGGCCGCGGGTTCGGCAACATGTTCTTCTCCGAACCGATGGCACTGTTTTTCAAAATAATCTTTCTCGGTTCGGCTTTCATGGCGGTCGGTAGTTCTTTCGGTATCATCAAGCAGAAGATCGTCAATCATCGCGGCGAGTATTTCGGCCTGATCCTGTTGTCGACAGTGGGCATGATGTTCCTTGCTTCCTCTCAGGAGTTGTTGTCGCTGTGGATCGGTCTGGAGTTGACCACCATCCCGCTCTTTATTTTGGCTGCGTTCTTCAAGGATGACAAGCTATCCGTCGAAGCCGGGATCAAGTACTTTGTGTTCGGCGCTTTTTCATCGGCTTTGTTGCTGTATGGTTTCTCGTTTCTCTACGGCATGTCCGGCACTACCGAGATCGTTGCGATGAAAATGAACCTGGCGGCTCTGTTCATTGCGAACGGATCCCTCGGGGTTGTGCCGCTGGTGGCTATGGTTATGATTATTGCCGGTCTGGGTTTCAAATTATCGCTGCCGCCGTTTCATCAGTGGGCGCCGGATGTCTATGAGGGTTCGCCGACACCGATCGCCGCCTTCCTGTCCGTTGGATCCAAAGCAGCCGGGCTGGTTGCCTTTGCCAAGATTTTCGTCAATGGACTCTGGGCTTTCTGGGGCGCTGAGATGGCGCCCAATGATTGGGGATACCTGACCGGCATCCTGGCCTGTGCGGCCATGATTTACGGCAACGTCGTGGCAATCCGTCAAACCAACATCAAGAGGATGTTAGCTTATTCGTCGATTGCCCAGGCCGGTTACATCATGATCGGTATGGTGGCTGTCAACGAATGGGGACTGGAAGCGGTCGGCTTCTATGTTTTTGCCTATCTATTCGCCAACATGGGTGCCTTTGCCATTGTCGCCATAGTCGAAGACAAGACCGGTTCATGTCAGATCGGAACCTATCGCGGCCTGTCACAATCGTCGCCGGGACTGGCGGCGTGTATGGCGGTGTTCTTGTTGTCGTTGGCCGGCATTCCACCGCTGGCAGGATTCCTGGCTAAGTACAAGGTGTTCGCGGCCGCTATTTCACTGGCCGGACAGAGTCAGGATTACACCTGGTTGTATTGGCTGGCCGGGGTCGGCTTGCTCACGTCCGTGTTCTCGCTGTATTATTATGCCAACATCATAAAGCAGATGTACTTCTCGGCTGAAGAGTCACCGTATCGGCTCAAACCGAACGCGCCAGCAGTGGCGGTGGTGGCCATCGGTTTGATCGGTGTGGTTCTGTTTGGAATCTATGCCGAGCCGATCCTGCAGTTCGTCAAGGATATCCCTGCTGCCGCCGGAGTGATCCCCAGGTAGTCATTCGATAATAGTTGACACATTCTGGGCCCACCGCTATAATCAAGTCGGTGTTGCTCAGGAATGGGTTTTGGTATGACCTTACTTAACACAGTATTTGCGATTGTCAAGCGCCACTTCGTTTCCGGCGTTCTTGTGGTCGTTCCTCTGATTCTGACTTACCTCGTACTCAAGTTTCTTTTTGAAGCCGTTGATGGGATCCTGCAACCGATCCTGCACACTGTTCTTGGATATTTCATTCCCGGGTTGGGTGTGGTCACGACGATTCTGCTGATCATACTGGCCGGGTTCTTCACCCGCAATATCGTCGGGGCGCGCTTCTACCGTATGGGCGAGAGAGTACTGGTGCGTATGCCGATCATTCGCCCCATTTATTCGGCGGCCAAACAACTGCTGGAGGCTATCGCTCTGCCGACCGTGCAGTCGTTCAAAGAAGTGGCGTTGGTTGAGTATCCACGTCGCGGCGTTTATGCGCTCTGCTTTATCGCCAAACGGGTCCGGCTGGAATCGGACGAGGAGAGACGCGAGTGTATCACCGTGTTTGTTCCGTCAACCCCGACCCCGATCTCGGGAATCGTCATAATTGTCCCCGCCGACGAAGTCAGGCCGGTCGCCATGACGGTAGAGGAGGGCATAAAATTCCTCGTTTCAGGAGGCGTGGCGTCACCGTCCACCATTCAGTTCCGTTCGCACAACATTTCGAAAGAGAATAGAGAGGTAGTCAAGTGAAACTGGCCAACCTGATAATGGAGCGCCGGATATCGATCAATTTGCAGGCCAAGACCAAAGACGAGGCAGTCGTTGAACTGCTGGGTTTGATCCGGAACGAGGGGGTCCAACTCGATTTCGAAGCCATCCTCAGATCAATACGGGAACGGGAGGAAATCGAGAACACTTCCTATGGTCACGGTTTTGCTTTTCCTCATGCACGAACGGATGCGGTGTCGGAGCTGTACATCCTCATCGGCATTTCCAAACAGGGGCTTGAGGGCAAGACCGCCGATGGTACTCCCTTACATATCGTCTGTTTGCTCCTGACTCCTTCTACCATCGCCAAGCTGTATCTTCAGATGCTGTCTGGTCTGGCCGCTTTCGGACGCATGAGCGGCATGCTGGAACAAGTATTGGCCGTCAGCCGATCAGCAGACGTGATCAAGCTGGTCAGCGAGGCCAATCTCCAGGTTGACAAGGAATTGATGGTCAAGGACGTTATGCGCCACAAGGTGGCCAGTGTGACACCCGACAACACCCTTAAGGATGTCGCCAACGAAATGTTCCGCTACCGGCTTTCGGCCCTGGCCGTGGTGGATGAAAACAACAAACTGTTGGGTGTTATCGATGATCGCGACCTGATTAAGGCGGCCTTGCCCGATTACAAATCGCTGATCTCGAACTTGAATTATTCGATGGATGTAGAGCCGTTCGAGGAGTTGCTCAAGCAGGAAGACAAGATCA
>CBDUZQ010000228.1:0-4601 GCA_965371755.1 uncultured bacterium | reverse complement strand
GCTGTTAGTGGCGCCGGGTTTGAGGAGAAAGCGTTCTTCGAGTACCATCTGTATACCCTGCCTCGAAAAGCGACGCTGGCCGATAAAGAGATCAAACAGATTTCGCTTTTCGACCCTTCCCAGACCACAGTCGAGAAGATTTACACTTACCGTCCCGAACGTCATCCCACCAACGTAGAAGTGTCGCTGAAGTTCGTTAATGCAAAAGACGCCGGATTGGGCATGCCGTTGCCGGCGGGACGCGTTCGTTTGTTCAAGGCCGACGACGACGGTTCGGTCATCCTGTTGGGTGAAGACCGCATCAAACACACACCGCGTGATGAGGAAATCAAGGTCAAGGTCGGCAACGCCTTCGATGTGGTCGCCGAAGAACGGCTCATGAGTCAGACGCGCATCTCCACCAAGGTCGAAGATCGACAGTATGTGATTGAGTTGCGAAACCGTAAGGACTCGGATATCACCGTAAAAGTCGAAAAGAGGTTCTACGGTTACTGGGAGATAATGGAATCCAGCCTGGCCTCTAAGCGTAAAGATGCCAACACTGTTGAGTTTGAAGTCCCTCTCGAGGCCGGACAGACGGTAGAACTGGTCTGCGTGGTCCGTTTTACGACAAGATGAGTACTCCAGTGGTTGACAAGGTGAACTGCAGCAGTTACATTCTGCCCGATGATGAGTGACTGGACGTGTAGACAGGAGGTTCTTTTGAAACACTTGGTTAGATCAATAGTAATCGTAGTCCTGGCGACCTTAGTGGCCGGTTCGGCGCTGGCGGGTAAGAAGGCGCGAAAGCTGCCGTTGGATGCTTATGTCAAGTCGGCCAAGATCGCTATTATTTCGGGCGATCTGGATCGCTACCCGGAAGCTATCGCCATGCTTGACTCGCTCGCCATGCATTATGGTCCTCATGCTGAAGCCCTGCATTGGATGGGGCAGATCAATGTCGACTATATCGAGAAGTCGGCCAGTCCGATGGAGAAGAAGCCGCATATCGACAAGATGGTTATCTATTTCGACTCTCTCCATCAGTGTTGCGATAACGAGGAGATCAAGGAGAAGTACCGGAAGAACTGCAAGAAGTACATCAAGCACGCCGACTCGATCACCGTCAAGTACTGGCGCGAGTTTTATAACGCCGGTGTCGAACAGTTGACGGTCATGGATGAGATTAGCGATGAAATCGAACTAGCCGAGGATTCCATCAGTCGATCCTATCTCGAGGCAAACCTCCAGGCTAACATGGACTCATGCGTGGCCAACCTGGAACTGGCTATAACCATCGATCCCACCAACCACCAGACCTATATCGGTATTGGCAGCGCGTACGAAAAAGCAGGCAACCACGATAGGGCGCTTGAGTGGCAGGAGATCGGACTGGAGAAGTCACCGGACAGCGTCAAGGCCTCTATGTCGTTATCGATCGGTTATACTTATATCAACATGGATCGATACTGTGATGCTATCCCGCACCTCAAGAACTACCTCGCGGATAGTACCACTGACACTACCTGGATGTACAACCTGAGCATTTGTTACAATAACTGCGGCTATTATGACTCCGCGCTGGCGATCTACGACGCTATTCTTCAGATTAGTCCGAATCACAGTAAGGTGCTGAGCGGCGTTGGCCGTTATCACAATGAATTGGCCAGAGGCTATTCCGATTCGGCCAATTTCTACTCGGACAAAGGGGATGAGTCCCTGAAGCGGGAGTGGCTGGCTCGCAAGGATGAGGCGTTTGATTCGTCCTACACGTATTACAAAAGGGCTTTTAAATCAAATTCGGACGACGAATTCGTCGCCGATCAGTTCGCGCTGATTGCCGCCTTGACGGGGCGGTTCGAAGATGCCGCCGAAGGTTACGCCCGGATAGCCGAACTTCGGCCGACCGATCCGGATAACTGGACCTATCTCGGTGATGTCAGCGTCAGCCTCAGACGGTTCCCCGAAGCCATCGCCGCTTACGAGAAGGCCGTTGAGTTCCAGCCGGACGAGGCCGACCTTTGGCAGCAGCTTGCCGACCTTTATCAGAACGAGGGCATGAACAAAAAGGAAGCTGAGGCCAGAGCAAAACTGAAGGCGCTTAAGTAAGCTGCCGGCGGCCTATCGACGCGTCCGGTAGAGCACACCGGACAGCCAACCGGCGGCAGAAACACAGAATCCCGGAGCGGTAGGTGAACACCTGCCGCTTTGTTGTGTGGGGAATACGTGGATGAGCCAGACCGATCGCATAGCCGAGATCGCCGTCGCGGGGCCGTTATGTCGCACCTTCACCTATCGCATTCCAATTGATATCGATTCTCTTATCCGCGGTCAGCGAGTCCTGGTGCCGTTCGGTCGTACCCGACAGATTGGATTTTACCTTGGGCCCGGTCAGTCCCAACCGGGCCTTCGCCTCAAAGAGATAATCCGGCCGCTTGATTCAGTTAGTTACTTAGGCAGCGAGCTGTTTCGGTTTTGCACCTGGGTTGCCGACTACTACCTGGCCAATCCGGCTGACTGTCTGGCCGCCGCCCTGCCCGGAGTTTTCAAAAGCGCCCGTTCCGCGCGCTACCGCTGGCGCACTAGCACTGAGGAGCTATGTGATCTGCTGGGACCACCGGCAAAACCGGGAGGTTTGGTCTCGGCCGAAGCTTTGCGAGGAATCAGAAGTAAGAAGGGCTTGCTCGGGCAACTTCTGGAGCAATCAGTCATAGAGGAAGACTTTGGCCATCGACTCGCTGAGAGGCGACGGATCTCCGGCTACCGGATGGCTGACGGCGAAGCGTACCAGGAGTTCTTTCGGCGACGCAGGACTACGCTGGAACCGTTTGATAGTATCCGGTCGCGCTCCGAACTTAAGCAAGCGAACTGGACCGACTACCTCATCCGTCAAGCTGTCAAGACTGCCGCCCTGGTTCCTGTGTACCATGATGAAGCTGGCCCGGTGCTGGACTTCGTGAAGGCTCGCACCGATGTCGACAGCATCCGACTAAACGACGAGCAGGACCAGGTGGTGACACGGCTGACGGAGCGGTTATCGCAGGGCTTCTCGTGCAGCCTGCTTCACGGCGTGACCGGTTCCGGGAAAACAATTGTCTACTGTCACCTTTGTCAGAAGATACTTGACCGTGGCCAAACCGCTCTCGTGCTCACACCGGAGATTGCCCTGGCCGGCAGTACTCTTTCGTACTTTCGCGGCTTCTTTGGTGATTTGGTGACAATCAACCACTCCGCCATGACCGAGCGCGAACGGTTTGAAAGCTGGCGCGGCATCAGATCGGGCCGGTTCAAGATTGTGATCGGGCCTCGCTCCGCCCTGTTTGCACCCGTTCCCGATCTGGGGCTGATCGTGGTCGATGAGGAGCATGACCCATCGTACAAACAGGACAATCCGTCACCCCGGTTCCATGGGCGCGATGCCGCTATAATGCGAGCCAGAATCGCCCGCGTCCCGATCGTGTTAGGGACAGCCTCGCCCTCTTTTGAATCGTATCACAATGCTCAGGCGGGACGCTATCAACTTCTGCACCTGACCAAACGACCGCGCGGCGCTACCCTGCCGACGGTGCGACTGGTCGATATGCGCACCGAGCGTCTCAAAGGCGACCTGCCGTTTTTCTCGTTTGCCCTCAAGCAGCAGATGGAGAAACGGTTCGACAGGGACGAGCAGGTCATTCTATATCTTAACCGTCGGGGACACTCGCCTCAAATCAAGTGCGCCGCTTGCGGGCATGTGCCGCGCTGCCCGCACTGTCAGGTGAACATGACCTTCCACAAGGTCGGCCACAAGATGTCCTGCCACTACTGCGGTCACATTGAGGCGACACCTAAGCGATGCCCCCAGTGCGGCAGCGACAAGCTGTTGTTCCTTGGCGCCGGTACACAGAAAATCGAAGAGAGCATTCCGCGCCTGCTGGCGTCAGCCCGAGTAGCGCGACTCGATAGCGACAGCGCCTCGGGGCGCAAACGCGCTTATCAGATACTCTCCGGTTTTGCGTCAGGAAAGAGCAACTTGTTGCTGGGAACACAGATGGTGACGAAGGGATTGGATTTCCCCGGCGTGACGCTGGTCGGCGTGCTCTCGGCTGATTTCAGTATGGACCTGCCGGATTTTCGCGCCTCCGAAAAAACGTTCGCCCGGCTGCTACAGGTGGCCGGTCGTTCGGGGCGGGTGGCGCCGGGTGAGGTGTTGATCCAGACATACTATCCGGAGAGCGAGCTTATCGATGATGCTGCGCGACAGGATTATGAGTCGTTTTACAAACGTGAGATCGAATCGCGTCGCGCCCTGTCTTACCCACCGTTTTCGCACCTGGTCAACTTCAGATTAACGGGTAAAGATGAGAACAAACTTGAAAAGACAGCGCTGGAGTTTCGTGAGCGGTTACTACTGCGGATCCAATCAGCCGGTCTGAAACAGTCAGTGCCTCTGGGTCCGGCCCCCTGTCCGCTCTATCGTTTGCGCGGAAACTACCGGCGACATCTCTTTGTCAAGACGCGCCAGGTTGTCAAGTTTGTCAGGATGCTGCGCGAGTGGGAACTGTCCGAACCGCGTTTTAAACTACCCTCAACGATCAGGCTGACCATCGACGTCGACCCGGATGATATGATGTAGGGGGGGG
>CBDUZQ010000227.1:0-4750 GCA_965371755.1 uncultured bacterium | reverse complement strand
GCCAGCCCGGAGACTATCATCTGCCTGACTACCGGCAAGAAGATTATGGTCAAGCAGACCATCGACGAAATCATCGACCGGGTCGCCGATTTCAAACGCAAGGCAGGTATCCGGACGATCAGTCCGGATACCGCCGACGTACTTGACAGGAGTTGACCATGGCCAACGATGAAGAAAAAAGCACAGTGGAAGCCTCCGAAGATGCCGCCACGGCCGATGGCGCTTCCGCCAAAGGCGGCAAGAAGAAACTGATCATGCTCGGTGGAATCGGTCTGGCGGCGGTGGTGATAGGCATTGTAGTGGCGCTGTTTGTTGTCAAACCGATGCTGTCCGGATCCTCCAGCGACGCGACGGATGGAGAGTACACCGAACAGACCGAAGCATCGGGAGAATCGTCCGGACACAAAGCACCCAAACCGAAAAAGAAGCCGAAGAAAAGTCACGATGGCGAAAGCCAGGCACTCATCTATGCCATCAAGGATATCGTTGTCAATCCAGCCGGCACCGGTGGCTCGCGGTTCCTCTCCGTTTCCTTCGGGTTCGAACTCAACTCACCGGACCTCGAAAAGGAGTTTGCCGCTAAAGAACCGGTTGTTCGTGACGCTTTGATAACCATCCTGTCGTCAAAAACGGTGGCGCAACTGACCGACGCCAAGCAGAAGGAAATCGTCCGCTACCAGATAAGAAAGCGGGTGTCCAAATTGATGGGCACGGAAGAACTGATCGGAGTCTATTTCACCGATTTTGTTCTCCAGTAGAAGGAATGAGTTAGTTGGCAAAGATACTTTCACAAGACGAGATTGATGCTCTGTTGACCACCGTGTCGGCCGGGGACAGCGAGGCCGAAGACGAGCAGCTCGATGATGACCGATTACGGTCGATCATCTCCTACGACTTCAAACACCCCAACCGTGTCTCCAAAGACCAGATTCGCACGCTGGAGAACATGCACGACAACTTCGCCGGTCATTATGGTTCCAGCCTGTCGGCGGTCCTCAGGACAATTGCCGATGTTGATCTTGTCTCAGTCGACCAGATCACCTACTCCGAATTCATAATGTCGCTGGTGTCTCCATCCTGCACCTACACCTATGCCGCGCCGCCCATGGAAGGAGGATGCCTGGTCGATTTCAATCCAACGCTCACCTTCGCCCTGATCGACCGCATGTTCGGCGGGAATGGTAAGATTCTCGAGTCTGATCGTGAGTTAACCGGCATCGAGCGCTCCGTCATGGGTCGCCTGTCCCAAAAACTCTACAGCGATCTCACCCGCGCCTGGGAGAACATTGTCAAGCTGGAGGTTGAGCAGAAGAGCTTCGAGACCAACCCGCAGTTCATCCAGGTGGTGCCGCCGGGCGAGACGGTGGTGGTCGTATCGTTTCAAATCAAGGTGTTTCAATCGACCGGGCTGTTGACACTGTGCTATCCCTACGTCTCGCTGGAACCGATCATCACCAAGCTCTCGGCGCAGAACTGGATAGACGCAACCAAGAAGAAGAATCTTGACGAAGACCGCATGATCAATCGGCAGAATCTAAACAACGTCGACACCCTGGTATCCGCAGAAATGCTCAAGACGACCATCAAGGTTCGCGAGTTTTTGGGTCTGCAGCAAGGGGATATTGTACCCTCGGAGCGTGGGATCAGCGAACCGATTACGGTTTACATCAATAAGCGAAAGAAGTTTTTCGCCCAGCCGGGCCTATCCGGTAAGAAGCGGGCGGTTCAGATTACCCAACCATGCGACATCGAGGCACAGGAGACTTAGATAATGGCTGACGAGAAAGATTTGGAAGTTCCTGAGAACGCTGAAGCAGCGGAGTCGTCCTCATCCGAACCGGAAGAGGCTGTCGCCCAGCCGGACGAATCGGCGGCGGCTGAAGACGCCGCCGCGTCAAGTGAGGCGGCGGAGGCTCCCGGCGAATCGGCTGAGGACACACCCCAGGATGATGACTCGGCCCCGGTGAACTCCCCGGGCGCTACTCCCTCGGCTGATGAGATTCTGGCTGAAGCCGGCGCGGCTGAGGCTGAATCACCTGAGGGTGATGCTGGCGTTGTCAATGAGGACGATGTCCCGGAAGGTGATGCCGAAGCGGCTATGCTGGCGATGCTCGAAGAGCTACCAGAGGATGGCAGCGGCGCCACCCCCGATGACATCGATTTCAGCGCTGCCTCTGTCTCCAAGGCAGAGTTCCAGCAACTCTCGGAGCCGGCCGGCAAACCCGAGACGCAGAATATCGACATGCTCCTGGATGTCAACCTGCCGGTGTCGATCGAGTTGGGCCGTACCAAGATGTCCATATCCGACATCCTTTCCCTGGGACCGGGATCGGTCGTCGAGTTGAACAAGCTGGCCGGTGAGCCGGTGGATCTGTTGGTGAACTACAAAATCGTGGCGCGCGGTGAAGTGGTTGTGATCGATGAAAACTTCGGCGTTCGTATCACTAATTTGATCTCACCGACTGAAAGACTGAAGGCTCTGGGTGAAGACCAATAGAAAAATGCGGCGGTCGTTTCTGACCACAGCCGTCATCATCGCGGTGGCGGTGATTGGACTGATATTAATCTCTTCCGACGGCGGAGAGGCCGATCAAGCCTCGGCCATAACCTCACCCGTTGAGAATACAGCGACACCGAATGCCACCGATCGTCTGCTGACCGACTCGGCACTGCCGGCGCTGGCCAAGATGGTTGGAGCCTTGCTGGTGGTGATCGTGTGCATCTACGTTGGCATCTACTTGTTGAAACGCACCACGGGAGGTCGTTACAGCAGTTCACGGGGTACGAACGCCCTTGAGGTCATTGAGACCGCGTGCGTCGGCCAGCGCAAGACGATTTCACTTATTCGCGTAGGTGAAAAATCCGTGTTGGTCGGAGTGACCGATGATCGCATGGCGCTGTTGTCCGAGTTGAACGCCGATGATACTGCCACCATACTGGCCTCGGCGCCGGAGGTAAGTGAAGCCGACAGTTTCAGCAAGATGATGAACTCGGCGGTCACGCGTGTGAAGAGGCTCGCCGCGAAGAACAGACGTACGGCGCTGGAAACATAGCGCTGAACACTTGTGAAACGCCGCAGGGCAACACTCGCATCATGGATGATGTGAAGCCTGCGGCAGTAAGATATAGGATATGATGAAACTGCTGAAAGCCCTGGCGGCCTCGGCGGCTGCCGTCACTCTGACGGTGGTCGACGTAGCGGCGCAGACCATACCCAAGGTCTCGGTGCAGGTCGGCGAAGCCACCGACCCGAGCGATCTGTCGACCACTCTTCAGATCGTGGTTCTGATGACAGTGCTGGCCCTGGCGCCGTCGATCCTGATCATGGTCACATCGTTTATTCGCATTGTAATCGTTCTTTCGTTCCTGCGTCACGCCATGGGGATCCATCAGATGCCGCCCAACCAGTTGCTGGTCGGTCTGGCCTTGATTCTGACCTTCTTCATCATGACTCCGGTAGTCGACCAGGCCTACAACACCGGCATCAAACCGTACCTTGATGAGCAGATTTCCAAAGAGGAAGCGTATACCAACACGGTGGAGCCGTTCAAGAAGTTCATGTTGTCACAAACGCGCGAGAAAGACCTGGCCCTGTTTGTGAACATTGCCAAGCTCGAGAAGCCGGAGAACGCCGAGGATGTGCCTCTGCACGTATTGGTGCCGGGCTATGTGATCAGCGAGTTGCGCATCGCTTTTCAGATCGCCTTCGTGCTGTTCATTCCGTTTCTCGTGATCGATATGGTGGTGGCGTCGGTATTGATGTCGATGGGTATGATGATGCTGCCGCCGATCATCGTCTCGCTGCCGTTCAAGATACTATTGTTTGTGCTGGTGGATGGATGGTATCTGCTGGTGAAATCGCTGGTGGATTCGTTTCACCTTTAGCTGAGGATAGCTTCTTATGACTCCGCAAATGGTTGTCAGTATCGGTCGTGAAGCACTGATGGTCACTCTGATGATCTCCGCGCCGATGCTTCTGTTCGGATTGGTCGTCGGTGTGTCGATCGCGCTGTTTCAGGCGGTGACGCAGATTCAAGAGATGACCCTTACCTTTGTGCCGAAAATTCTTGCCATTGCGGCGGCGCTGTTGATCTTCCTGCCGTGGATGCTCAACCTCGGCACCGACTTCCTGCGCCACATGTTTGAGTTGATTCCCAGCCTGGCGTTATGAGAACCCCGCCAAACCAAAGTACCGAGCACGGGGGCGTACGCCGGCCCGGGCCAATACGGCCGTACAAGGCTCGAACAGCCAGCCAACCGACTGTGGAAAATCTTACCAGGTCAACTGAGCAGTTGAGGTACAGTCCGACCCCGGAAACATTATAAGACAACTTTAGGCGGGCGCTAACAGCCGCCACGCCAACATCTTACAACTCCCACTCCGACCGTTTCATTCTGGCACACGGTTTGATTTAAGGTCAAGTCGATTAACCATTATTGCGCGGATGAAAGCCTTGTTTGAATTTGTAAACTACGGTGCGGATAAGATACAGAGCCTGCTTCTGATCATCCTGAGAACCAGTGGCTTGTTTATTCTCGCGCCGGTCTTCGGTGAAAAAGGCTTGCCCAAATTGATACGAGTGGGACTGGTTATCATGTTGTCGCTGGTGCTGCTTTCGGCTCTGACTTTTCCCCCGCTGCCGGTGTCTGACTCATTTTGGCAACTGGGCGGATTGGCCATGCAGGAGTTATTGATCGGGCTTATCATCGGCCTGCTCTTTCGGTTGTTGTTCATGGGGGTGGTCACGGC
>CBDUZQ010000226.1:0-4754 GCA_965371755.1 uncultured bacterium | reverse complement strand
CGAACGTCCGGGCCACCCGCCCGTCATGCTGAGCGCAGTCGAAGCATGAAATACTCAACTTGCGCACATCCTTCGACTCCGCTCGGCAGTCGTAAGGTGGGCCCGTCTTCGGACCCGCCTCTGACGGCAGGTTTGACGACAAATCCACCCTGCAAGACTACGCTCAGCCGCGCCCCGAGTGCTTGACAAACCGTCGATAGAGAGTATATTGTCCAGGTAAGCACGTCAGTGTCTGTTTCCAGACATTCACCTTTCATCGTCATACGATGAATGCGTCTTTATCCCTGAAGAACCACCGGAGGAGAACATGGTACGGACAGGATCGTCTCTCTGGAAAGTTGGGGCCATACTAGCAGTATCAGCATTATCGGTGTCGGCGCAGATTGAGCCGCCGACCGCCTTTGACTTACGCGATGTTGACGGCGTGAACTATGTGACATCGGTCAAATCGCAGCTTGAAGGCACCTGTTGGACCCATGGGACCATGGCCGCAATAGAAAGCAATCTGCTCATAACCGGCAACTGGTTCCAGGCCGGAGAATCCGGCGAACCCAACCTGGCCGAGTACCATCTCGACTGGTGGAACGGCTTCAACGATCATTACAACGGAGACATTAATCCCCCGGACGGGAGCGGGCTGACGGTGCATCAGGGCGGCGATTATCTGGTCTCGGCCGCCTATCTGACGCGCGGCGCAGGGGCGGTACGGGACATAGACGGACAGTCATTCGAGGAACCGCCGCTTCAGGACGACAGCAGTTATCATTACTTCTGGGTACGTGACATCGAGTTCTACAATATGGGACTGGATCTCGAGGGAATCGACGTGATCAAGGACAAGATCACCACCTATGGCGCTCTCGCCACTGCCTATCTCTGGGACGGAGTGAACTACTCCCAGGGTTGCTGGCAGTATCAGCCGGACAGCACCGAGGAGGATCCCAACCATGCCGTAGCCATTGTCGGCTGGAACGATTTCCAACCTACTCATGCTCCGCGTCCGGGGGCCTGGTTGGTCAAGAACAGTTGGAGCCCTAATTGGTGTTACAATGGCTACCACTGGATTTCTTACTACGACAAACATTGTGCCCACCATCCCGAGATGGGGGCGGTCTCTTTTCAGGGTGTCGAACCTATACCATATGACAACATTTACTACCACGACTATCACGGCTGGCGCGACACCAAGGAAGATTGCTCCGAGGCGTTTAACGTTTTCACGGCCGAGGCAGGCGAGCGGTTGGACGCCGTCAATTTCGTGACGGCGGTCGACAGCGTGGAGTACACCTTCAAGATATACGACCGCTTTGAAGGCGGGCAGTTGCTGGATGAACTCCATAGCCAATCCGGAGTGATAGTTCACCGCGGTTTCCACACCGTTGATCTGGACAACTTCCTGACCCTGACTCAAGGGGACCAGTTTTATATTTATCTCTACCTCGACCGGGGTGGTCACGGCTATGACTGCACCAGCTACATTCTTGTGCTGCTCGGCGGGGACGGCCGACCAACCGTTTTCTCGTCAGCCAATCCGGGAGAAAGCTACTACCGCGACGGAAACGACTGGGTTGATCTCACCGAATTCAACGGCACTGCCAACTTCTGCATCAAGGGTCTGGCCAAGTTGGGCATAGGCTTCGAAGCCGACACCTGTGTCGGTATGGTGCCTTTTGACGTGTCGTTTAGCGCCTGGTCGGAGATGCCGTCACCGACCTGGTCCTGGGATCTCGGGGACGGTAACAGTGCTTCCTTGCCCTCACCGGCGCACACGTACAGCGACAGCGGTCGCTTTGATGTCACGCTGACCGTTAACCAGGACGGCGATGTCCGCCGGCTCACCAAGCCCCAGTATGTAATCGCCCTGGCCGATACAATGTACGCCGACCAGATCGCGCTGGGCCCTGTGGATTCCACCGTAGATGTGACCGTATCGGGAAGAAACTCCATAACTTTAAATGAAATCAGAATCCCGGTCCACTACTCAGGCGAAATCCCGCTGACGCTGGACACTTTTTTCACCGACGGTTGCCGCACTGACTTCTTCGAGATATGCCGGGTGGTGCAGCTCCTGCCTTCACAGCAGAAACTGACCATTCAGTTAGTCTCAGCGGTAGAGGAGGGTGTCGGCAATCAGCAGCCGGTCCAAAGAGCGAACGGATTGGAGCCGGGCGAGGGGCCTTTGCTAACACTTCGCTTCCGCATTGACGGCAATCTGGACTCAGTGGCCCAGACCGAGATCGATATTTCCGGCTACGGCCTCCAGCCACCGCTATTTAAGAGCCCCCTGGGCCAATACCAGCCGGGTGTACTGGCCGGCGAGGTTGGATATTATGGCTGCTGTCTCGGTACCGCCGGCAATGTTGACTTTGATCCGTTCGACGCTGCCGACATTTCAGACTTGGTCTATCTTGTCGACTACATGTTCACCGGCGGCCCGGCTCCAGTCTGCCTTGAGGAAGCCGATGTCGACGCCAGCGGAGGAGTAGACATCAGCGACTTGGTCTTTTTGGCTGACTACATGTTCACCGGCGGCCCGCCACCGCCGCCCTGTCCGTAGGAAAAGCAGAGTAGGGCGGGTCCGTCTTCGAACCCGCCACCGTCGGCAGGTTTGAAGACAAACCTGCCCTACCAGACTTGTTGATGAAGGTCTTGTTCGTGGGTGGTGTTGGGCGACCCCGCCCGACGCCTGCCTTCACACGTGATGGCTGTCAGGCGAGTCGCCTGACAGCACCTGCACACTCTCAAATGTCCGGACCACCCTCCGAACGTCCGGGCCACCCCGCCGCAAACTTTGCTTCACCTGCAACTCTATCAAACGAAACCCAATTGCTGTTCGTCGCGTATACTAACCAACCCCGCTTCGCCCTTTCTTCAGCGCAGATACTGCGAGGGACACGCGGACAGAGAGAAAACCTTCCTGACGAAGTATCAGGTAGTTCACACGTTTCTTACCACCGACGGAGGATTACATGCACGGCAGAGTGGCAAAGACATTGTTTATCATAAGCACACTGGTGGCGTTGAGCGTCACGGCGTTCGCAACGCAAATGCAGGTGCGGATCTACATCGACGATCCCAAACAACTGCTCGACATTCGGCAAATGCATTTGGACGAAACCTTTCGACAAGACAACTACATTGATATTGTGACCGACAAGGAGGAGTTGCAGCGCATCGATGCGCTCGGGATCCGCACCGAGGTCGTGCACGATGATATCGTCAAGTTTTTGCAGTCGCGCCTGGATGTCTCCAAAGACATGGGTGGCTACATGACACTCAGCGAGATCAATGAGCGCATGGACGCCCTCATCGCCCAATACCCCAATATAATCTCCCCCAAGATATCGATCGGTCAGAGTCTGGAGGGCCGCGACATCTGGGCCTTCAAACTGTCCGACAATCCCACTGTAGACGAGGACGAACCGGAACTTCTCTACAACGCCGTGCATCATGCCCGCGAGGTAATTACCCCCGAGGTGTTGTTCTTCTTCATCGATCAGATGACCAGCCGCTACGGCGTCTGGCCGGATGAGACGTTTTTGATCGACAACCGCGAGATGTGGTTCATCATGGTCGTCAACCCGGACGGCTATTACCACAACGAGGTGATTGCACCCGGTGGTGGTGGTATGTGGCGAAAGAACCGCCGCGACAACGGGGATGGATCCTTCGGCGTCGATCCCAATCGCAACTACGGCTATCTGTGGGGATATGACGATGAAGGTTCGTCGCCTATCGGCGAAGATGAAACCTTCCGGGGCGCGGGACCGTTCTCAGAGCCGTGCATACAAGCGCTGCGTGATTTTATTATCGACCACGATTTCCAGTTGGTGCTGAACTACCATTCGTACTCCAACCTGCTTATCTGGCCCTGGGGATACAATCTTGGAGAGTTTACGCCCGACGAGGCGGTCTTCAGAGCCATCAGCGACTCGGTATGGACATGGAACTACTACACCGGTGGTTCCGACGCCCTCTATACAGTCAACGGCGGCGCCTGCGACTGGAATTACGGCGAGCAGACACTCAAGAACAAGTGCCTCGGTTTCACTGTGGAGGTCGGTTCGCAGGACGATTATTTCTGGCCACCGCTGGATCGAGTATACGATCTCTGCTACGAAAACCTCGAACCGAATATGTTCTACGCCCGCACCGCCGGCAACCCCTATGCCCTGATTCCACCGGAGGCGCCAGTACTGTACGTGCCCGATGTCGTCGACAGTTCCACATACGATATCAACTGGGTGCTCGATGACACTCTGAACCCAGCGGTCAATTATGAACTTCAGGAGTTGCAGAACTTCCAGCGGATAACCGACCCCGCCGACAACTTCGATAACTGGAACAACGACGGCTGGTCGCTGACATCGACAGCCCATTCCTCACCGACCAGTTTCTACTCCGGTTCCGGGTTCAGCCTCGACGTCACGCTTGAAATGGCAGAACCGATCACGGTCCAGCCGGGCGATTCGATCGCATTCTGGGCCAACTACGACATGGCCGAAGGACTCGATTACGCCTATGTAATGATCTCCTTGGATGGTCTCACATACACACCACTTGAAGGTAACATCAGTTCCGATTATGACCCCTATGGATTCAACCGTGGTCACGGCATCACGGGCTGGACCGGCAGTTGGGTGCAGGGTTTGTTCGATCTCAGTGACTACGTCGGACAGAACGTGTACGTGGCATTCTCTTATGTATCAACACAGTACTTTGATAATTCCCCCGGTATCCGGATCGACGATATC
>CBDUZQ010000225.1:0-4762 GCA_965371755.1 uncultured bacterium | reverse complement strand
CCAAGAGCGTTCCCGGCACCGAGTGCTGTTATTATCTTTAGACCCTATGAAAAAACGGGTTCGCCAAAATGACGAACCCGATATTTACACGTCGCAAGAAAGCGTACTGTCTACCGCTTGAATCGTTTCGGGCTGCGGGCTTCCCACTCGACCACGATTGGGCTGGCCACAAACACGGAACTGTAGGTACCAACAAGCACACCAAGGATCATCGCCAGTGCAAAGGTACGCAAAACCTCGCCACCCAAAAAGAACAGCGTTCCCACCACCAATAGCGTCGTCAACGAAGTATTCACTGTACGCGAAAGTACTTCGTTGATCGATGCATTCACGGAGGCGGCGAACTCACCTTTGCTGCGGAACTTCTTGAGGTTCTCGCGAATGCGATCAAACACCACCACCGTGTCGGTCAGTGAATATCCGCCCAGGGTTAACAATGCGGTGATCAGAAGCAGATCAAACTCCAGACCGATCAGGTAGGTAATTCCCAGCACTGCCAGGACATCGTGGAAGGTTGCAATCGTAGCCGCGATGCCGCTGCGGAAGTCGAATCGAATCCAGATGTAAATAACAATGCAAAATAGCGACAGCATCACCGCCTTCTGGGCGTCATCACTAAGACTCTTCCCCACCGCCGGACCGATAACATGTTCCGATTCAATAGTGAACTGATTCCCCTCGAAGTTGCTACTGATGATTTCCTTCAAACGAACCGAACGCTCTCGGCTCTCCGCTTCCGATTCGGGACGTTTCACTTTTACAATGAAAGCATTCGGTTTTTCGAAGTCGGATAGCTCGGTAATCGTGGCATCCGGAAAGTCAACCGAGATAGCCGACCGCAGGTCATCAATAGCAACCTCGTTTTCAAAGGTGCCGTAAATCATGGTACCGCCGGCGAAATCGATGCCGAGGTTGGCCCTGCCCGTGACCACCATAAACAGCGCAAACAGACCCAGCGCTATCAAAGCCGTGGACACGACAAAGGCAATCTTGCGGACGCCGATGAAATCTATATTGGTCTCGCCAATTATTCTAAACATACACTTCGTTCCTCTCCGTTAGATACTCAGGGTGCGATAACGTTTGCGGACATCGAACACCTGTTTGGTAATCACGAATGCGGTATACAGTGAAATTACGATACCCCAAAACAACGTCACGGCGAATCCTTTGATGGGTCCACTGCCCAAAAGGAACAGGGCGCCGGCGGTGATCAGAGTCGTAACGTGAGAGTCGAAGATGGCCACAAAGGCGCGTTCATACCCGGCGTCGATCGAGGCGCGAACGGTCTTACCGGTGCGCAACTCCTCTCGAATGCGCTCGAATATGAGAATATTCGAGTCGACCGACATACCGATGGTCAGAATAATTCCGGCGATACCCGGCATGGTCAGAGTCGCGCTCAGAGCCGACATCACCGCTAAGAGGAAGAAGATGTTGAAAACCAAACCGATATCGGCGATGATCCCGGACAGCCGGTAGTAAACGGCGATGAAGAGCAGTACGAGAGCCAATCCCATCAGAGCAGCCCTGAACCCTTTGCGGATCGAGTCTGCGCCCAGAGTAGCTCCCACTACGTTTTTCTCGATGATTTCCACCGGGGCCGGCAGAGCACCCGCCTTGAGCACGATCTCCATGTTGCGAGCGTCCTTAATCGCGGCCGTGGAACCCAGAGTGATTTGGCCGCTCCGCCGGATCTTGGAATTTATAAACGGCGCCGACTCGACTTTGTCGTCCAGTACGATAGCCAGGGGCTTGTCAATGTTGGCGCCGGTTAACTGAGCAAAGCGGGCGGCACCATCACCGGTAAGGCTGAAATTAACCACAAAGCCACCCATCTGGTCACGGCTAAGAGCGATGTTCTCAAGGAACTTACCCAGGAATTGTACTTTCCGCTTCACCAGGTAGAGAAAATACACTTCACGGTTATTGCGAACCTCCGAGCGCGTCGACCAGGACCATTGTACATCAATCGGCATTAACCGGGCCACGTGCGGCAGATTTAACCAGCGATCCACTTTTTCCCGATCTCGTTTGTTCACGGCAAATTTCGGCCACGACGCTCCGGTATTACTGTTATAGTGGGCCACCTCGAGGCGGGATGTGAGCGGGTAATCGCCCTCATCAAGTTCACCGGTCTCGTCGAAAGCAAAGAGGTCGGTGGTGTCCACCGTTGTCGAGTCCTCTCCCAGCAAATCGGCAATGACATCCTCGCCACCCGTTTCAGTTGCAGCGTCGGACGACGCCATTTCGGGTGATTCAACCGTTGGACTGTCAGTGTCGGCGGTCTCATCGGATTCGGCTTCTTCGCGCTTGCTTCTCTCATGCACAGCAATTACTGAGTCCATCCGGGTGAGAAGGAGGTTGGCGTTTTCAGCCGTTTCCATCAGTTTGAACTGCAATAACGCCGTCTGGCCGATCAACTCTTCGGCCCGATTGGCGTCGGTGTAGCCGGGGAGGTCGACGATAATACGATCATTACCCTGCTTGACGATAGTCGGTTCGGCCACACCCAGACCATCAACACGGTTGCGGATAATCTGCATGGCGCGGTCGACAGCATCCCCTCGGGCCCCTTGGTCAATCTCCTCCAGCTTGACGCGAAGTACCACATGGATGCCACCCTGAAGATCAAGACCTAGATGGATAGCATCCTGCTGTATCTTCAGCAGCCCTCCGGGATCGTCTTCCTGCATTTGGGCCTGCGCTTCGTCGCTCATGGTCCACAGCTTGACAGTATCCCAGAAAGCTATACAAGCCAGGATGACCATCACTATGGTGACGCCGATGCGCCAGTTCTGTTTTGACATACACAGTCCTTTCGAAGCTATCAATTATTCTATTTGTTGTCGGGAATAAGCGGATCGTCCCACGCCGGACTTTCGGTGGGTCGTAAGCGGAGCTAACTGGTGCCTGATGGTCGGGCGCCGACCAGAGTGAACTGCCGCCCCAGATCGGAATCGATCGAAGAGGTCGTCGTACACGAAAAACCCGTGGTGCTCTGGTGCGAGAAAGAAACCCACGAACCGGTCCGACCAGTGACATAGTGCCTGGAGCGTCCATTGCCATTGTCACTCTTAAGACCAACCGGAACTTGTAGGCAGATGGTTGATACGTCAATCGGTTTTCCACTGCCGGCCATGTTCTCAGGTAGAACATCAGGTCTGGGTGGATCGACGGCTGTAAGTTCAAGGCTGGAATCAGTCGGTATCGCCCCCAGTGGACCGTATGCGACCGCCATGCGATCAGCGCCGGCCGCCAGGGCCAGCACGAAAAACAGGGCCAGGAGTGTCTTGCAGCGGCAAGCCCAAGCTATATGTCTGGTCAGTTCATTCATACTAAGGTCGGGCGAATATAACATTTCTCACAATTATGTCAAAGCTATTTTCCACAGGGGGTTGACTTGCCCCGTCCGCGTCGATAATATTCCATTCTATCGTAAGTAAGGACAATGGACTTGACCTCAAACCAGTAAATTCCCCGGAGACGGCCATGAGACAAAACAGAACGAATTCATCAGCAAAAGCGGCACTTAGTTTCATCATTCTAACAACAATACTGGCCGGTACCATTTGGGGGGCCGGGACCACCTATCGGCTGGACAACGGGATGGAGGTAATCCTAAAGGAAACTCATGCTTCACCCATGGTCGCCGGGATGGTCTTTGTCAAATCAGGGAGCAAATATGAATCCCGCTTTGAGAATGGAATCACTCATTTCCTGGAGCACCTGCTGTTTAACGGCACGGTCAATCGGAGTCGCGAGGAAATCGACGGCTCGATACGCGACCTCGGCGGTTACCTCAACGCCTTTACTCGTAAGGACCTGACCTCCTATTTCGTCCTCATGCCGAAACAGCACATCGACTATGGACTGGTAACCATGGCCGACATGCTGTTCAATTCCACCATACCTGAAAATGAGTTGCTCAAGGAACGTCAGGTGGTCATCGAGGAGATCAAGCGTTCCTCAGACTCACCCGGGTGGGCTGCCGAGAAGTTCTTCACAGAGAAAGCCTTCGCCGGCACCCACTACGACCGCCCGGTGCTGGGCTACCAGTCGTTCATTGAGAACATCCCGCGCGCGGCCATCATCGACTACTGGAAAAGATACTATCGACCCGACAACATGGTGCTGCTTATCATAGGCGATTTCGAGACAGCCACGATGAAAAGGACGATCGCCACGATCTACGGAAACATCCAATCGGGCGACCCCAGACCAGTGCCAACCAGCGACGACATCCAGACGAACATTGAGGGGCAGCAGGTTTTCGATACGGTGGCTGATGTCAGTTCGACCTACATCAATTTCTCTTTCGCCGCTCCACACTTCAAGGACAGTTCCTATCTGCCGTTCGACTTGTTGGTTCAATATTACGGCATGGAAGGAGCCTCGCCATTGTTACAGGAACTGACCGAGGGGGCCGCACCGCTGGCCACCGAGACCGGTATCTATCTCAATACAAAAGGTGAGTTCTCCCGCCTGGAGTTGTCTATTATCACCGAGAAGCCTGAGAATGTCGATACTATCCTGACTGTTGTGCCGCGATTGTTGAAACAAGCAAGCGGCCACGTAGCCGAAGATGAGACTATCGCCGGCATAATCACCAGCGTGAAATGCGATCAAATATATAACTCGGAAAAGCTTCACTACCTTGGCTTCATGATTGCCCCCATGCTGATGACAGCCGGATGGGACTTCGTGGAGGATTACGGCACGCTGCTTTCACAGGTCAGTTGGAACCAGGCTCGGCAGGCGG
>CBDUZQ010000224.1:0-4775 GCA_965371755.1 uncultured bacterium | reverse complement strand
CCCGGACATCCGGGCCGCCCGACCGGGAGCCGCCGGAGGCCGGTAGCTATTTTCCGCCCATACCCATTCCGGCTTCTACTTTCTTGTATCCTTCCGGAATATCGAATACACCCTCGGGGGCGTCTTTTTCGGCATACTCGAGCAACTCTGTCGTGGTAACGATTTCTCCGCCCATGGCCGAGGTCCGGATAATCGACTTTACAGTTACGCCCTTGACCTGTTTCATTTCTTCAACGATCTTTTCGAAACCGGGCATCTGAGCCATCATTCCATTGCTTACGGTATTGAACATGGTGTAGTCGATTTTGATATCCTCGGTGGCCCACAATTCCTGTTTGGAGGGCATCATCGCAATCTTTATATCGACATTGTATTTCGTGGCATTCCAATCACCGATCTTCTTGGTCTCATCAGTCGGCGTAACCGTGATTTCCATGGAACCGCCCATAGCCTGCATCATCTTCGCCATCTCGTCACTCTCGACTGCGCCTTCCTTGGCCTCGCTGCCGAACAGGTCCATCGGAATCACCGAGTATTCCTTTTTCTCATGATCCACCATATACATCAGACCCTTCTTGGCGTCGAAGATGACCGCCTCACTTCCGGTCTGACTACAGGCTTTGCCTTCGGTCAGCCATACGGTAGTCGTATCGTTCTTCTCCGGCGTCGTCTGCCCCATCATCTCAAAAGCACCGACATGTGTTGCCTGCTTGAAGTAGTTGTCGGCCATTGCCGTTCCGGCCAGCGCCACACAGGCCACTGCCAGAATCAACACCATCGTTCGGCTCGTTTTGATCATCACGTCCCTGCTCCTTTCAAAAGTTCATTTGTAACAGCAACAAAGATCGCATGCAAGGGTAGTGGAGTCAATGCTTAATTTGGTGTGCGAACTTGCCCGGTTCATATCAAGACCATTGAATATCGCAGTCTCGGCGTTCTTTCGCTTCCACAATGCATGCGACATTAGTATTGACCAATCCAGCCGCCTGATGCAAATTAGAACAGCACGATTATACGCGCACAGTGTTTGATCATGCGTCTTGCGTGCAGATTTCGCAAAAGAGACTGTAGAATGATTGCCGGTGACCTCAGAGAAAGAATAAGTCAGTTTGCATTGCGACCGGTGACGGTTGTGCGCTCGTTCCGACGGGTCAACCTTCGTTCCGACACCCTCGCCGGACTGACCGTGGCCGTGGTGGCTATTCCTCAGAGCATCGCCTACGCCGCTATCGCGGGTTTGCCGCCGGAGTATGGCCTCTACACGGCAGCCATCGCCGCGATTGCGGGGGCGCTATGGGGGTCGTCCAGCTACCTTTCCACCGGTCCCACCAACGCCGTCTCTATTCTCGTCCTGTCGATCCTGGCGCCCTTGGTTGCCATCGGCACACCGGAATACCTGATGGGGGCCAGTGTCATGGCCTTGATGGTGGGATTGCTGTGCCTTGGTTTCGGAGTTACCGGTTTGGGCATGTTAGTGAACTTCGCGTCACGGGCGGTGTTGCTGGGTTTCGCCGCCGGAGCCGGTGTGCTCATCGCCGCCGGTCAGATCAAGCATTTGTTGCGGTTGGATATCGCCAGCAGTCCCAGTCTGTACAAGACGCTGTCTGCTGTTGCTGAAGACATCCTGCTGTCGCACTGGCCCAGTTTGTTACTGGGACTCGGAACCGTGCTCGTTATCGTCATCGTGCGCCGTATCTCTGGGCGCCTCCCGGCGTCACTCATCGGCATTCTCATGGCCGGAACCGTAGTGGCACTGGTCGGTGTCGAGTCAATGGGCGTGGCAGTCTTTGGCGAGGTGTCGCGGAGCCTTCCGGGTCTTACGCCGATGTCGACAAACTGGCTTTTCGATGAAGAGATGTTCACCGCTCTCGTGACCGGTTCGCTGGCGGTGGCGGCGTTGGGGGTGGTGGAAGCTATCTCAATCGCTCGCGAGCTGGCGCGTCAGGGTGGTCAACGAATCGATGTCAACCAGGAGTTGGTGGGACAGGGTGTGGCCAACATTGCTGCCGGCGCTTTCAGTGGCTACGCCTGCTCCGGCTCATTTACGCGTTCAGCTCTGAGTTTCCAGGCCGGTGCTCGCTCACCGTTTGCCGGCATTCTCACGGGCCTTCTCGTGCTGGCCAGTGTCATGGCTTTCGGTCCTCTGGCTGCTTACCTTCCCAAGGCCGCGCTGGCCGGGATGATCTTTTTTGTCGCGTATACGATGCTGGACCAGCGAGCCATCCGTCGCATCTTCCAAACCTCGCGCACTGAAACCGGCATTATGGTCACCACCTTCGTGGCCACCCTGGTGGTACCACTTCAGTTCGCGGTTCTGTCCGGTGTAATTCTGTCATTAGCCATATACATCTACCAATCGAGCATGCCGGTGGTTCAACCGGTGGTGCCGGACGAAAACTACCGCCATTTCGTAGAACGACCTGACGCCCCCACTTGCCCCCAGCTTGCCGTTGTCAATATCCGTGGCGCCATCTTTTTCGGTGCTGCGGGTTATGTTGAAGACCATCTTGTACAACTCTACGAGGAGAACCCCGGACAGCGACACCTGCTGCTGCGCATGCACGGCGTCCATCAGTGCGACCTGTCGGGTCTGGAAGCGCTGGAAGGGATCGTGAGCCTTTACCGCGAGTCCGGCGGCGACATCTATCTGGTCCAGGTTCGCCCCAACGTACGCCGGCTTATGGAGACATCAGGGTTTGAGGCGACACTTGGCAAAGATCGTTTCCTCACCCAGGAAAATGCAGTCGATTGGCTGTTTGAAGAAGTCCTGGACCCGGCGGTCTGCTGTTATGAGTGTGAAGTTCGGGTTTTTGCCGAGTGCCAGGCGCTGGTAAAACACCCCTATGAACGACTGTTGCCGACGGCCAGCCACCGAGCTATCGATCCTCAGCACCACCTGTCGGTGATTGAATTGGTGAGCGCGCTGCACAGCGAACACGGCGGCGCTTCGCTAATCGACGTACGCGAGCCCGAGGAGTATCGGGCCGGTCATCTTCATGGTTCGCAGTTGATACCGCTGAGGGAGATCATTGACAAGGCCGGCAGTTTGCCGCATGATCGCCACATCTATCTTGTCTGCCGCTCCGGTCGGCGTAGTACTCGCGCCATGCACTGGTTCCTCGATCTGGGGTTCACGAATGTGTACAACCTTGGCGGCGGTATACTCAGTTGGAAGGCGAGCGGCGGACCGCTGGAAGTTTCTTAGGGAAGATGGCAGGATCCGTACGATCCTGCCCTACAAGACCTGTTACCTATGTCTCCGGTTTAATCTGTTACCTATCTGCCCGGCTCATACCTTGTGTGTCCCCTCTTGAGAGGGGTGGCCCCGCCGCGGCGGGGGGTGTGTTCCGCCGCCGTAGATGTGGACATCTGCAGGGCACTGTAAAGAGTATAACGTCATCCTGAGCGTTCCCCCCAACGTCATCCTGAGCGGAGTCGAAGGGTGGCGGGGAGGCCTTCACTCTCGTGGATGGCAGACGTCCTCGTCTGCCCATGACACGTTAGGGCCGAAGACTCATACGACCTCACCCTGAGCGGAGTCGAAGGGTGCGTCAACTGCCGAAACCCGCCTGTAGCGGTCCTTCGGACCTGCGGTTTCGACATTGTGTCAGGATCACAAGGATCCTGACCTACAAGAACTATAAGACGCAAAGCCGCGCGGCGGATGGGTGAGGGTCGGGTTTTCAGACGAAAGGTGCGCATGGTCGGATGCGAACTGTTTTCTTGTCTGATCATGTGGCAGTACCTATTGTTAGCAAAAAGAAACCGGTTGTTCGGAGGCATTAGACTATGAAACTGATGTTGGTTGTCCTTAGTATCTTGTTCATTGGACCGGCAGGGGTACATCCTCAACAAGGGCCGGACATTCTTGATAGCATCTTGTCCGAAGTCGGATTTACCAAAGATGACCTGGGCTACCAGCCAACCGGATATTGGAACCGGTTCCCGCTCGATGCGCCGCACAGGTTGACATCGTTTGACGCCCTCTTTGCCGAACCACTGAAGCTATACGACTATGCCGCCGTCATGGCCAACACGGTTGAGTTCTATCTCGACCCAGCCTACTCCGACAGCGCGCACGATGGTTTGTACAAGCTGGTCTACAACCTCGGCGTCGACAAGAAACTGGGCGGCTTCAGGTCGTACTCAGCCAACCTGATCCCGGCGCCGGCCAGCGACGAACCACTGGTGACGGCGGTCGATCAACTGTTTGCCCTGGCTGGACGAGCAACCGAGTTTTACACTTTCGGCAGCGAGGCCGACTGGCCCAACTACAAACAACAAATACGCGAGGGGACCGCCGGGCTGCCGGACACAATCAAGACGGTCATCGCCCGACTGATCGTCAACCTGACCGATGCGATTCGATGGCGCAACCTGGCCTTTCGCAACTGCGATCGTGATGATATGGAAAAAGCGTTCAACATCCGCGACCTGGCTGATACCCAGGCGGACGGGATGGTGTACTATCCTGAGTTGGACGATCTGGCCGCAACAATCGACTGGCCGTCGCTGCATTATGCCGCTCTCAAAGTCGCCGCCGCCGCCGAGGAGGCTGACTCGGAGTTGGTATCCTTAGTCGATCAGGTGCCGGATCACTTCGAACTGGTGTTCGGTACTCCGTTCGGCCAGGTTGCACTGTTTTCGTCGTTCCACCGAGGTACTTTTGAGTACGACGCCTCCCACAGTTTTCTGATAATCGACTTCGGCCGGAAGACTTATTATCACGGCACACCGGGCGCAACTTATTCGCTTAGCAACCCGATATCAGTCGT
>CBDUZQ010000223.1:0-4777 GCA_965371755.1 uncultured bacterium | reverse complement strand
GTCGCCGTTGATATCGGCTTCATCGAAACAGGGCGGCTCCGGGCCGGATGTGAACATAAAGTCAACCAGATATACCAGGTCGGAGATATCTGTCGCACCACCGGGATCGTTGTCGATATTTCCGCGCATCCCGATGCAGCAACCGGAGGCGAGAAAGCAGTGCGGACCGTCCCAGTTCGGTACACTGTTGCCGTTGGTAGAGTGCGACCAGAACCAGTAGCCGGCCGGGGGATAATAGGACGAGTCGAGACAAAACGTCTTGCCGTTCTCCGAGATGTCAATTTGTGTGGAGATGGTGAATACTACTTGATCGAACCCGGCCACTATCCCGGGCTTGAGCATGGCGAAACCGCCGAAACCAACCGTGTCAGCGCCGGAGCCGGTGACGCTGCGCGGCGTGAAGAAAAACCCGCCGTCGAAAATCTCACCCCAACCGATACCAGCCGTGTCGGCTACGATCGGGGACCATTCGCCGCCGTCGGGAGAGTAGATTCGGAAGCCGTTGGTGGAGCCCAGCAAGTCGAATGTTGAACTGTTGGTCAGGCGTATGTGAAACGTTATGGGGGAGCCGGCCAGGATCCGGCCCGGTTCACCCATGCCATCGACATGGTCGAGACTAATCGAACCTTGAGCTGCGACCGGTGACCCGGCCAAAAGCAATACTGAGATGACTACTACTGTGGAAGCGCAACGCTTCATCATTTTCCTCCAGTTAATGCGCCGCTGTCGGCCCCACCAGGAGCGGGAATGCCGAAGGTTCTCACACTTGTTAAAGGCACGCGCGTTCTTCTCGGTCACAGGCGACTATTTGGCCGCCAGAGCGCTTAATGCATTGGTTCGGCAGATTCTGTGCCGCCCTTGAGAGGATGGTTGACTTGCCCTCATTCTTGGCAAAAGAGGAGCCCTGCCTGCTAAGGATCAAGCACACGGGGAGGACAGACAGGGCCTAGGAGGGCTTTACAAATAGTACTTAAACATAACAACTCTTGAACATTTGTCAACTCAAAAGTTGAGAAAATCTGTTTGTCTCGCCCTTTGCAGGGGTTGGGTCGGTACCTTTTTTGAAATTGCCTGTCTGTCATCGAAGTATAATATTGCAGTATGAGAAGATATGTAAAATCGCTGCTCGGACTGATCGGGATTTCGGCCATTCTACTTTGTGTCGTGTCCTCCGCACCGGCTGCTGACAGCCTTGTAGTGCAGAACTTCGGCGAGATTACTACCCCGCCGTTTGATACCGCCGACGCCGAGCGGGTGCGTATTTGGCTGCCGATTGAGCGCGGCGGGCAGGGCCGAGTGCGTATCAACATACTCGACAGCCTCAACCAT
Source organism: uncultured bacterium (assembly GCA_965371755.1). Classification (GTDB taxonomy): domain Bacteria; phylum Zixibacteria; class MSB-5A5; order GN15; family FEB-12; genus JAJRTA01. The sequence continues at coordinate 3,448 of CBDUZQ010000223.1, read as the reverse complement.
ATCGTCCGCCGTCTGGTTGACCGCCCGCTTCCGACCGGCTACTACAATTTCTACTGGAACAAGAAAGACGACCAGGGTCGGTTTGTCAGCGAAGGGACCTATAAGTATGCCGTTGACGATTGCGGCCGACGTTCCTATGGTGAGTTGGAAGCCAGGTTCCACCGTTGGGAACTCTCCAGCCAACTGGTTGCCGGTGATACGGTCGGTGATATGGTGATCTTGCACATCAACGAAGATTCCGCTTTGGTGTCGGCCACGGTTCTGAACCAGCGGAGGAGGACCATCGACCAGCCATTCACCGATTCCCTGATGAGGCGCGGTGAGCACGAGTTGCTTTGGATTCCGCCTCAGAGAGGCTACGGCAGCGTCTATTTGCTGCAGATAGAGGTTGGTGGATACATCCATCCCAGCGTTCTCATCCGTGCCGCCCGATCCCAGCCCGACTGACTCCGCCATGTAATGTATCGAGGCCATCTGTTTGTTCGATAATTGCTCACCCGCCGGCTTATCCATAGCCCCTTTCCCGTCGATAAAGCAGTAAAACCGGCGCTTCTCCGAAAGGCGGGGAGGAGCCTGCGCTTGTGCCGAGGTGAATAAATATGCCCTGTATTCTTGTAGTCGATGACAAAGATTCGATGCGCAACATGTTGACGGCCACCCTGGTTGAGGAGGGCCATCGGGTCGACTCCGCCGGTAACGGCCAAAAGGCTCTCGATCTGATCCAGAACAAGTCGTACGATGTGGTCGTCACTGATCTTAAGATGCCCGATGTCGATGGCCTTGCGGTGCTCGACGGCGTCAGGGAAACCGATGCCGACACTTCGGTGATAGTGATGACAGCCTACGGTACTATTGAGGATGCTGTCACGGCCATGAAGAAAGGGGCCTACGACTTCATCACCAAACCGTTTGACACCGAGCACCTCTGTGTGTTGATCAAGCGCGCGCTGGAGAACCGTCGTCTGCTGGCGGAGAACAGTTTGTTGCGAGAGGAGTTGTTCGCGCGGGAAGGGTTCCAGGACATCATCGGTAAGAACCCCAGGATGGTGGAGATTTGCAAACTGGTCCAGAAGGTTGCCGGAGCTGATGCCTCGGTTCTGTTGAACGGTGAGACCGGCACCGGCAAGGAGTTGTTTGCCAAGTCGATTCACCTGCTGTCTCCGCGTAAGGATCGCCCCTTTATCACTCTTAACTGTGCCGCCATTCCGCATGAACTGTTGGAGAACGAGTTGTTCGGTTCGGAGAAAGGCGCTTTCACCGGCGCCCACGCGCGCAAGATGGGTAAGTTTGAAATCGCCGACACAGGCACTATCTTTCTTGATGAAATCGGGGATATGGATATCTCCCTTCAGGCCAAGCTCCTGCGCGTGTTGCAGCAGAAAAACTTCGAGCGGCTGGGCGGGACCAAGTCGATCGATGTCGACGTACGCATTATCGCCGCCACCAACATGGACCTCACCGAGCAGATCAAGGCCAAACGGTTCCGCGAGGACTTGTACTACCGGCTGTCGGTGTTTCCCATCACTATCCCGCCGCTGCGGGAACGTCCCGAGGATATCAAGGAACTGGCTGAGTTTTTCCTCGTCAGGTATACGCACAGCAAGAAAGGTAAACCGAAGAGTTTTTCGCGCGACGCTGTCAGCCTGTTGGAAAAGTATCACTGGCCCGGCAACGTGCGCGAACTTGAGAACACGGTCGAACGTGCCGTAATCCTGGCCGATGGTGTGAAGATCACTCCGGAGCATCTGGCTATACGTATCCGCACCACCGATGAAATCAGATTACGTGAAGGGGCCGGCCTCAAAGAGATCGGCGCCCATGCCCAGGGACGAGCCGAGAAGGCTGCTATCCTGCGTGTGCTGAAAGAGGTCCGCAACAATAAACGCAAAGCCTCTAAGATCCTCAAGATCGACTACACGACGCTATTTGACAAAATCAGGAAATACGGTATCGGTAAAGACGACGACGATTGACCCGCTGCCGACGATCATAGCCATTAAGAAAGCCACCCGGCGAGGGTGGCTTCTTGGTTTGCCTACCCTTCGATTTTGCTCAGGGCGAAGCTATGTGTGCGCGAAGCGCAAAACTGTAACTCGCTGCCTTGCTACCTACACTCCCAGTTTGGCCAGTGTCTTTGGGATGTCGGTGAAGGTCTTGCAGGGATGTGCACCGGCGGCGGCCAGAGCGTCCAGTTTATCCTGGGCCGTGCCCATCTTTCCCTCGACAATCGCACCGGCATGACCCATCCGTTTACCCGGTGGGGCATAGATGCCGCCGATCATCGCCAGCACCGGGGTCTTCATGGTACGGATAGCATCTGTCGCGCGCTCTTCGTAGACGCCGCCGATCTCGCCGCACATCACAACTGCCTTGGTGGCCTCGTCCTCCTCGAATTTGAGCAGGATCTCATCAAAGGTCGATCCCAACACCGGGTCGCCGCCGAGACCGACGCAGGTGGTTTCGCCGTAGCCGGATTGTGTGAGAGTGTCGGCCACGTAGTACGTGATCGAACCGGATCGCGACACCGTCCCCACCCGACCCGGTTTGAAGGCGATGTCCGGCATGATGCCAAGATTAGCCTGACCGGGGGAGATGACTCCGGCGGTGTTGCCGCCGATCACCGTGACGCCGCGGGCTACTGCTTCTCGACGCACGTGCAGCATATCGTGGATCGGAATATGCTCGGGTATGACCACGAGGAACTTGATGCCGGCGCGGATAGCTTCGATGGCCGCATCCTTGACAAACCTCGCCGGTAGAAAAATCACGGACACATCAGCGCCGGTGTTATCGACGCACTCGGCCACGGTGTCGAACACCGGTTTGCTCAGGACATCCTGACCGCCCTTGCCGGGGGAGGTGCCGCCGACTATATTGCTGCCGTACTCAAGCATCCGTTCGGTGTGAAACTTGCCCGCGCCCCCGGTTATCCCCTGCACCATCACCTTGCTGTTCTTGTCAACGAGGATAGCCATCAGTTGCCCCCTTCTCTTGCGGCCAGTTCAACAGCCTTTTTGGAAATCTCCTCGATCGGGGTCTCAATTCCGTGCGCCTCAACATGCTTGAACAACTCCGGGTTCTCCTTCTTGGCTTCGTCGAAAATGCGGACACCTTCCTGCCACATGTTGCCGGTCATGCGCATCACCATCGGCTTGGACAAGCCGTGGTCTTTGAGGAACATGAGCACGCCCCTGGCGAAATCATCGCAACGACTGATCCCGCCGAAGCGGGCACCGAAGATCACTTTGACGCTGGGGTTTTCATCCAGAAGCACGAGCATTTTGGCAATCCGCTCTGGCGAGGGACCACCGCCTGAGTCCATGAAGTTGGCCGGCTTGCCACCGTAGTAATGAATGAAATCGTTCCCCATGATGCCGAACCCAGCGCCACCGGGGAACATGCCGATATCGCCGTCGAGATCGAGATAGGGGATACCCCAATCGGTCGC
>CBDUZQ010000222.1:0-4784 GCA_965371755.1 uncultured bacterium | reverse complement strand
ATAATCGACTCTCTCGGCATTGACCAGAAAGTGTTTTGGGCCATCCTGGGTGGAAACGTTGCGGGTATAGTGCTCGGGCTGTTGACAGAGTACTATACGGCCGCCGGTCCCGTTCGTAAGATCGCTTACGCCTCCAAGACCGGTGCGGCGACCAATATTATCCAGGGCTTGGCGGTTGGGATGGAATCAACCTTACTGCCCGTCATTGTCATCTGTGCGGCTATCTACACTGGTTATAGTTTTGCCGGACTGTACGGCATCGGTATCGCCGGAGTCGGTATGCTGGGCACTATCGGGGTGACTATGGCAGTCGACGCCTATGGGCCGATTGCCGACAACGCCGGTGGCATCTCCGAAATGGCCGGCCTTGGTCCGGAAGTCCGCAAGATCACCGATAAGCTGGATGCGCTCGGCAACACCACGGCTGCCATCGGCAAAGGGTTCGCCATTGGCTCGGCGGCGCTCACTGCGTTGGCGTTATTCTCCGCGTACTCCGCCGCTGTGGGACTCGAGAGCATCAACATCCTCATGCCTAGGGTAGTCATCGGGTTCTTCCTCGGTGGCGTGGTACCGTTCTTTGTGGCGGCTCTCACCATGACGGCGGTCGGCAAAGCAGCCGCGGCGATGGTGGAGGAAGTTCGTCGCCAGTTCCGTGAGATCAAGGGACTGATGGAAGGCAAAGCCAAACCGGACACTAAAACCTGTGTGGATATCGCTACCACCGGCGCCCTGCGGCAGATGGTTGTGCCTGGCCTCACGGCTATTCTGTCGCCGATCATCGTTGGCTCGGTTCTGGGCGCCGAAGCGCTGGGCGGTTTCCTGGCCGGCGCGACCATGTCCGGTGTGATGATGGCCCTGATGATGGCCAACGCTGGCGGCGCCTGGGACAATGCCAAGAAATGGATCGAGTCCGGTGAACTGGGCGGCAAGGGTTCTGATGTGCACAAAGCGGCCGTCGTTGGTGACACCGTGGGTGATCCCTTCAAAGACACCTCGGGACCGTCCATGAACATTTTGATTAAGTTGATGGCTATCGTCTCGCTAGTGGTGGGACCGGCGCTGTTCAGATAGCCGTTCGGTTAACGATATAATATGTGACGAGATGCCGTCCGCTGATGTGGGCGGCATCTTTTTCTTCTTCGGCATGAATAATCTCGTATATTGTTGGTATCCATGACGAGCAAAGGCCGTTTGAAACTTTTTGTGCACGCTCTCGTCTATGGGACTATGGAGAGAGCAGAGGAGTAGAAAATGGAACAACAGAACGCCCCCAATGAAGCGTTGCCGCAAACGGCGGCGCAGGTATCTTCCTTTAGTGGACTGTTCGAGGTGTTTTACAGTCCGGCAAGCTGGTTTGAGAAGCTGCGAGCCCAACCGAAAATCCTGATTCCTTATATCATACTAGCCGTACTGACCGCTGGGATGTTCTATGGGATCGGCGATCTGATAGTAAAGATGCAAGTGGAGTCACCTCAGATGCAGGAACAACTCCAGGGACAGCCTTTGCCCGATTCGGCCGCGTTGATGATGTGGTATTCCACGGTCATCGGCGGGACTATAGCTATGCTCCTGGCGCCGCTTCTGGCGGCGGCGCTGGCTTTGTTCTGGGGCAACGTCGTGTTTGCCGGAAGAGCTTCCTTCAAATCACTGTTGTCGGTGATGCTCTACGGTGAGCTTATCTACGCCGTCGGTAATCTCATAGTACTTCCCATGGTATTGGCAAAGGATAGTCTGGCGGTCGGGCTGAATCTGGGGATTCTGGCGGCTGACCGCGGCCTGCAGGACCCCTTGTTCGTAGCATTGTCGAAGGTAGACCTGTTTATTATCTGGGAGATTATCGTCATTGGTATCGGCCTGGCGATAATTTACGGATTTCCGCGCAACAAAGGATACAAGTTATCGGTCTTATCTATGGGATTGCTGACAGTCCTGGGGGTGGCCGGAGCGGCGATAGGAAGCATGTTTTGATAGGAGACAATTGATGAAGGCGTTTTTGGTCAACCTTGTAGTAATCGGATTTCTCGTTACGACGTTCGGAACAATCGCACACGCGGAAACACTGACCCTTGACGATTGTATAACGCTCGCTCTTCAGAATCGTGCCTCGATCATAGCCGCACGCGGGGCCGAGGATTTGGCCAAGGCCGATAAGCGTGCCGCGTTGGGCGCCTTCCTGCCGCGAGCGAGCGCATATTACAACTACAGGAAATCATATCAACGCGACGTCACATCTGAAGACAATCCATTCGTCGGGTTCTATCTGGATACCGCGACCTTCCCGGATGTAAGGTCTGGGCAAATCGTTCAATACGAGTTCGTAAACGATTCTCAGAACACCGATGCTATAGTCGAGTACCAGTTGCCGGATCAGGATCGCACCAGTAAGAACTGGGGTGTGCAGGCTAACATGTCGCTGTTCGATTTGTCGAATTGGTTTAATCTCGCAGCTGCGGGTGCGGCTCGTGAGAAGGCGCGGCTTGACGTCATCGCGTCCGAGCAGGATCTGATACTGTCGGTCAAGCTCTCATACTACGCCTACCTGGCGGTGGTTGAGAACGTCGACGTTCAGGAGGAGGCGGTCAAGCGCAGTAACGAACAGTTGAAACTTATCCAGTCCAAATTCGATCTCGGTTCGGCGGCCAAGTCCGATGTGCTGAAGCAGAAGGTGCAATACGGTAACGACCGACTGGCCCTGTTGTCGGCAGAGAACGCTGTCATCACAGCCAAGGCGGGCCTCGCCTACACTGTTGGAATAGACCCCAACCGGGATGTCGATTTCGCAACCGATTATACCCCGCGGATCGTCGAGGGGACGCTCGACGATGCACTTCAATTCGCCTATGTCAACCAGCCCGGCTTGCTGGCGTCCGAGAAGAGCGCTGACGCCGCCGGGTATTCGTTACGCTCGGCGCGGGCGGCATACCTGCCGACGGTGGGCGCGAACGCCAGCCTCGGCTGGTCGGACGGTACTGCCGGAGACACCGCCATTTTTAACTTTTCCTCGCGGGAAACATCGATCGGCATCGGCGTCAGTTGGACGCTCTTCGATGGTTTCTGGCGGGAACGTCAGGTAAGCGCGAGCAAGATCGCCCGCAATAATGCTCGTGCAATGGCCTCCGAAATCCGCAATATGGTCGCCGTACAGATCAAAACCGCCTTCTATGATATCGAGAAGGCGGACGAGCAGACCAGGGTGGCGATGGAAAACGTTGAGGCTGCAACCGAAGATCTCAAAATTACACAAGAAAAATATAACCTGGGCGCCGCCACGATTCTGGATCTTCTGAATGCTCAAGTGTCATTGAAAGATGCTCAGGTGCAACATATCAGAGCCGGGTTTGACCTCAACCTGGCCGTGGCCCGGCTGGACAAGGCGATGGGCCGCACTAATTAGAAGACGACGTGAGATCTAAGGCGAGATAAAGAACAGGTAGTTGTAATGACAAAGAAGAAGAAAACGTTGCTGATCGTTGCGGGTATAGTGGTAGTCGCGGCGCTGGTGATCACTAATCTATCGATGGATACCAGTAATGCTCAGACCGTACAGGCCGACGAGGTGACGCGCAAAGACGTCACGGAGTTGGTCTCCGCCTCGGGACGGATTCAGCCGCAAACCAAAGTGAACATCACCTCTGAGATAAACGGCGAGATCGTGAATCTCTATGTGCGCGAAGGTGACCAGGTCGCCATCGGCGATCTGCTGGTGGTGTTGGACACCGTGCAATTGCGTACCGATGTCGATCAGGCGCGGTATGCCGTGGCCGAAGTCAAGGCGCGACTGGACGGCTCCAAGTCGCAGTTAGAGCAGGCCGACGAGGAATTCCAACGCCAGAGCCGTCTCTACGAGCGACAGTTAACGTCGGAAACACAGTACACGAACGCCAAGTACGCGTTTGTGGCCGCCAAGTCTGCCTATGAGGCGATGCATGCCCAGGCGAAGCAACTACAATCGCGCTTTGAGAAACAACTCGACTACCTCGACAAGGCCAAGATTTCAGCACCGATGGCCGGGATTATTACTTTCATAAACTGCGAGGTGGGGGAGATTGCGGCCGCTCAGACCGCCTTCACCCAGGGCAGAACGTTGATGACAATTGCCGACCTTGACATCTTTGAGGTCGAGGTCGAGGTTGACGAAACCGAAATCAACAAGATCGAATTGTCGCAGGTAGTGGAGATCGAAGTCGACGCCTTCCCCGATACTACTTTCGAGGGTGAAGTGCTGGAGATAGGCAATACTGCCATTACCGCCGGCCTGGGGACGGACGCTCAGTCGACCAACTTCCGAGTGAAGGTCGTGTTCACCGATCCGCGGGTGAAACTTCGTCCCGGTATGTCGGCCACGGTCGACATTACCACCGCCAGCGTCGACAAGACCTTGACGATTCCATACAGCGCCGTGGTCATACGCTCTTTGGATCTTGATTCGCTTGAACTCGCTCGAGCCGATACCCTGGAGGATTCCGGTTCGCTCGGTGTCAGTGAGGTTCATGCGGCCGAACCGGACGAGGCAGAAGACACCGATTCAGTCGACTCCGACGACATTGAAAGGGAGGAGATCAAAGGTGTCTTCGCCATCAAAGACGGTGTGGCTCGGTTTGTACCGATCTCTACCGGGATCGCAGATCAGAAGCGAATTCAGGTGCTGACCGGTTTGGAGGAAGGTGAACAGGTGATCTCGGGACCGTATCGTGTGCTTAGGACTATCAAGGACGGCGATGAGGTGGAGGCGGAGGAAAAGAAAGACAAGAATGGAGATGCTTAAGCATGCCGCTGATTGAGAC
>CBDUZQ010000221.1:0-4826 GCA_965371755.1 uncultured bacterium | reverse complement strand
ACGGTCCTCGCTGCCCCTGAACACAAAGACAAAAAGCTCATCCTCTACTTCCAGGGGGTCGGCTGAAGCGGTCCGAGTATCGGAATGACTCTGGATGAGTCAACGGACAAGCTTCAGGAAATCGAATCTAATGGCATTTCCGCCTACATCGATCCCAAGGTTCTGACCCACCTTCAGCAGTACGGGGATATCAACATCGACTTTGTCACTCGCGACGGTCAGTCCGGGTATATGATCTCGGTCGGCAAGCCCGGCTGCTCCCCGGACCAATGCGCAGGTTGCAGCTCCGATCAGGGTTAGTAGTCGCCTCGAAATTCCTCACGAAAGTTGATCTACGACCGGTCCACAGACCGGTCGTTTTTCTTTTCGACGGATATTGGTCCCCACATCAGCGGCTGCGGGGAAACCGGTCTGAGCCGCGCCTTTTCCGATACCTACAAGAAAAACGGGGAATCTTCTGTAACAAAATCAAAACGTCTTGACTTTCCAAAAGCGGGGGGATATATATGGCAGCTATGTGAAGCGATTCACTTGTGTTGAGTGAAAAAAAACAACGAACAAGTTCAACATAACTTCTTGAGGAGAACTGTTTATGTCGAGTTTTGTTGACACCATCATGGCCGATGTCAAGGCCAAGAATCCCGCCCAGCCGGAGTTCATCCAGGCTGTAGAAGAGGTCGTTGAGTCTCTCGAACCGGTTATTGAAAAACATCCGGAGTACAAAGAGGCCAAGATCCTCGAGCGCATCATCGAACCGGAAAGAGTCATCATGTTCCGCGTGCCGTGGATCGATGACAAGGGCCAGGTTCAGGTTAACCGCGGTTTCCGGGTTGAGTACAACAGCGCTATCGGTCCGTACAAGGGCGGCCTGCGTTTCCACCCCAGCGTCAATCTTGGTATCCTGAAGTTTCTCGGCTTCGAACAGGTGTTCAAAAACGCGCTGACGACGCTGCCGATGGGCGGCGGCAAGGGCGGTTGCGATTTCGACCCCAAGGGCAAATCCGACAATGAAGTGATGCGCTTCTGCCAGAGCTTCATGAGCGAGCTGTTTCGCCACATCGGCCCCAACACCGACGTGCCGGCCGGTGACATCGGTGTCGGCGGTCGAGAAATCGGCTTCCTGTTCGGCCAGTACAAACGGCTGCGCAACGCTTTTGAAGGCGTGCTGACCGGTAAGGGTCTCAACTGGGGCGGCAGCCTGATTCGCCCGGAAGCGACCGGCTACGGCACCGTTTACTTTGCCGAAGAAATGCTGAAGACCCGGGGCAAGTCATTTGACGGTCTGACTGTGTCCGTTTCCGGTTCCGGAAACGTCGCTCAGTATGCAACCGAGAAAGTCAATGAGCTTGGCGGCAAGGTCGTCACCCTGTCCGACTCGAGCGGTTACATCGTCGACAAGGACGGCGTTAAGGGCGAAAAGTGGGACTTCGTGATGGACCTCAAGAATGTCCGTCGCGGACGCATTAAAGAGTACGCCAACAAGTTCGGTTGTGAGTACCACGATGGCATCGGCGTTTGGAACGTGAAAGTTGACGTTGCTCTGCCGTGCGCCACTCAGAACGAACTGAACGCCGACGACGCCAAGGCGCTGGTGGAGAATGGTTGCTTCTGTGTTTCCGAGGGCGCCAATATGCCGACCACCCCGAACGGCGTTAAAGTGTTCCTTGAGAACAAGGTGCTTTATGGCTTGGGCAAAGCAGCCAATGCCGGCGGCGTGGCGGTTTCCGGTCTCGAGATGTCGCAGAACAGCCTGCGCCTGAGTTGGACCCGCGAAGAGGTCGACGAGAGACTGCACAACATCATGATCAGTATCCATAGGGCCAGCATTGAGGCGGCGGAGAAGTATGGGCATCCCGGCAACTACGTTGTCGGCGCCAATATCGCCGGCTTCCTCAAAATAGCCGACACTATGATGGATCAGGGTGTGGTCTGATACTGCCGGTCTAATGATTGAACAGTACGGTGGAGTCGTCGACAGCGGCTCCACCTTTTCTCTTTGACGCCTCCATCGTCACCGCTATACTTGTTAGGCATGTTGGGTCCATCAGTAGAGGCAGAATGATGTCCAAACCAAATCTGACTAACTTTCAGTCGAAGTTCCTCAAGTTCGATTCACTGATGCAGGCACGCGTGAAACACGTGCTGCTGGTTTCCAGTCCGTACGACTCCTTCGTGCTGGAGGAAGACGGCCAGTTAACGGAACTTATCTATAACGAATACCTCGAACTTAAGCTGTCCGCCACACCCCACGTGATAAGGGCATCCAACTCTGAGGAAGCGTTGGATATACTGACGAAACAGGACATTGACCTGGTCATCATATTCAAGCGTGTCGGTGACCTCGACGTTGTAGGCTTTGGGCATGACGTCAAGAGTATCAAGCCGGACATGCCGGTGGTTTTCCTCGCCTACCATAGGCGCGAATTGGCGATCATGGAAACAACCGAATACAAGAGCGCTATCGACTGGGTGTTTATCTGGACCGGTGACGTCAAGATCCTGCTGTCCATCATCAAGCTGGTTGAAGATCGAATGAATGTCGACTTCGATACCAAGCTGGTCGGTGTAAGAGTCATCATCATGGTCGAAGACAATGTCAAGTTCTATTCTTCCTTCCTTCCACTATTCTACACCGAGATCATGCAGCAGACGCGGGCACTGATGTCGGAGGGGTTGAATGTTTCCGACAAAGTGTTGCGCATGAGGGCTCGTCCAAAAGTGTTGCTGGCCGACAACTACGAAGACGCCGTCAGTCTGTTCGAGAAATATCGCAAGTACGTCCTGGCCGTCATCTCCGATGTTCGTTTCCGCATAGGTGGAGAGAAAGATGACGAGGCGGGTGTGAAGCTGGTCAAACTGATTCGCGAGCGTGCTCCCGACCTGCCGGTGTTGATGCAATCATTCGACATCAAGAACGCCGCTGTCGCCTCTGCTCAAAACGCCGGGTTTATCCATAAGAGCTCACCCACTCTGCACATGGATATCAGACGATTCATCAAGGCACACTTCGGGTTTGGAGACTTCGTGTTCACTCTGCCCGACGGCACTGAAGTGGCGAGGGCTGGCGACTTTCGCAGTATGGAAAAAGCGCTGGCCACGGTCGATGAACAATCGATTCATTACCACGCTATCCACAACCATTTCTCCAACTGGTTGATGGCGCGCACTGAATTCGACCTGGCCGACCGGTTGCGCCCGCGCAAGGTGTCTGAGTTCAAGGATGTCGAAGAATTGCGCAAATACTTGATCGACACCTTCAAGGGTTTCCGACACGAGCGACAACTCGGTGTGGTCAGTGATTTTTCGCGCCGGCACTTCGATCTGCAATCGGACTTCGTGCGGATCGGCGGCGGTTCACTGGGCGGTAAGGGGCGCGGCCTGGCCTTTGTCAACGCACTGTTGAGCCAGCATGACGTCAGTGAGGATTTCGAGGGGATTAATATCTCGGTGCCTCATTCGGTAATCATCGGCACCGATGTCTTCGACGCCTTCATGGACAGCAATAACCTGCTGCGACCGGTTTTGAAGGCGCATTCCGATGAGGATATCGCCAGGATATTCCTTAAGGCCAAATTCCCCCAGCGGACGCAGGTGGATCTGCGCACGATCTTGAAAGTCGTCAAGTATCCGCTGGCTGTACGGTCATCGTCGATCCTCGAAGATTCACACCTGGAGCCGGCGGCCGGCGTCTACGACACTCACATGCTCACCAACAGCCACCCCCGCCTCGAAGTGCGCTTGCATCAGTTGCTCACCGCTATCAAGCTGATCTATGCCTCGACCTACTTCAAGAACGCTCGCGTATATCACGAGTACGTCGGCAATCGGGTGGAAGAGGAGAAAATGGCGGTGATTATTCAACAAGCGGTCGGGCAGCGTCATGATGACCATTTCTACCCCGGGTTTTCCGGTGTGGCGTTGTCGTACAATTACTACTCCATGGACGGCGTACAGCCCGAGGATGGAGTGGTGTATGTCGCGCTGGGACTGGGCAAGACAATCGTCGATGGGCATAACTGTTTGCGCTTCTCCCCCGGCTACCCGGAGAAACTGCCGCAGTTTTCCACCACCAAAGACATGTTGAACAACTCGCAGCACGATTTCTTCGCCATCGACATGAGGGATCCCTCGATCCTGCCGGAAGCGGGCGGCGAGACGGGACTAATCCGACTTGATTTGCGGCAGGCGGAAAGGGACGGCACCCTGCATCCCATTTGCTCCACATATTCGGCGGAAAATGACCGCGTGTACGACGGCGCCGGTCGCGAGGGCACACGCATCGTCAGCTTTGCGCCGATACTTAAACTTGGCCGCTTCCCTTTGTGCGACATCACACGGTATCTGCTGCAACTCGGCTCGCAGGGTCTGAATTGCCCGGTGGAAATCGAGTTCGCCGTTGACCTTCAGGCTGACCGTGAGCAACCGGAAGAGTTTTACTTCCTGCAGATTCGACCCATGATCAAGGACACCACTTTTGAGACAATATCGCTGGACGACGTCGATGGTTCGCAGGTGATTGCCAAGAGTGAGAATTCTCTGGGCAACCTCTGCAACCAGACCATACGGGATGTCGTCTTCGTGTCACCGGACAGTTTTGATCGTGGCCGCACCCTTGAGATAGCCGAACAGGTCGGTCAGTTCAATGCCCGGTTGAAAGAGGCCGACCGGAAGTATCTGCTGATCGGGCCGGGCCGCTGGGGTTCTTCGGAGCGCTGGCTCGGGGTGCCGGTGGTGTGGAATCAGATTTCACAGGCAGGGGTGATTGTCGAGGCGGCCTATGGTGATTTCGCACCGGACCCGTCGTTCGGTACGCATTTCTTTCACAA
>CBDUZQ010000220.1:0-4851 GCA_965371755.1 uncultured bacterium | reverse complement strand
CCAGATCGATACCGTCGGGTGCGTAGGCGCTTCCCTTAAGCATGTCGGAGATGCCGACCACTTTCAGGTCAAGACCGTACTTCTCCCTGAGTTCCTTGTCCTTCTCCAGCAGTAGCTCGGCCAAGCCCTGGGCTACCGTTCCGAATCCAATCAAAAGCAAACGCATTATGTTTCCTCCGTTCTTATGTTACCTGGGGTGATAGCGATCCGGTGCGTCAAAAACATCGATGACACACATGCGCGCGTTAACCTTAGCCGCATGCGTAACACCTTCCGGGATGTAGTACCAATCGCCTCGCTTGTAGTCACGCGTGTCGTCTCCGATTGTCAACGTCATCTCGCCTTCAACAACCATTCCCCACTGCGCACAGTGCGAATGCGGGGGTACTTCGGCGCCCGCCTGGATATCGAAAAAGACAACCTGCTTGTTCGAACCGGTAAGCAACCATCCCCGAACACCCTCCAGCGGTACGTCGACTTCAGGCAAGTTTCGGATCAAGTCCGGAAAGGCGGTGCCGTCGAATTTCTCCATCAGTTCCTTCATGTTGCTTTTCCGCCTTTGTGTGCGATCGCGGCAAACCTGGCCGCGTGACCGCGCCTCATAATCTCGCGAATGTCCGTGTCACAACGAATGCACTTGTGGTAGATGACGTCGCCGATCAACTCCGCCTTCTCGTCACGTTCGGCGTCGGGAAGGAAGTAGGTTTCCATTGTGTCGTACGGACGAGAGGTGCCGTCGCTTTCATACTTGATAGTGATGTCACACCCAGCATCAAGAACTTTGTGAGTGTTCTCGGTCCAGTCGAAACCTTCCATGCCCAAATCGGGATTGATGCGGAGATGCGCCGCCAGCGAGATGTTCGGCAGATCGGACGCTTTCAATTCCTCGGAGCACTGTATGAATGTCTCGGGGCTGGCGCCGTTACCGATGTTGATCTCGTAGAGCGGCGTGGTGCCATCGTCACGAAGGTACGCTTTGACGATGTTCATCAACATCCGGAACTGGATCGCATTCTGGATCGAGAGCAGCATCGATATCTTGAAACTGACTTCCGGTATTTCGCGCCCCCAGTAACAGGCGGCAACAATTGTCGACCAACTGGGATTGAGGAAGAAATTCGCCCCGGTCTCCAGGGCAGCGCGCATGATGCCGTCGAGATAGACCAAGTGGTTATTATTGGCCACCTCGACACCACCCAAGTTGCCGAACGGCGTACCCATGTTCTTCAGGATCAGTTGGCTCAACCCCTTGCCCAGGTCGCGCCGGTCGAATTTCTCGCCGGTCACTTTTTCTACATACGCGAAACGCTCTTCCGGCCAAGGGATGCCGATCAGGTTGGTCGAGCAGAACTTGCTGGCCCCAAGAATGTTCTCGGCCATAGCCAGCGTGGCCAGCAGGTCACCACTGTATACGTAGTGCTCGGTAAACGCCACCACCGAGATCATCTCGGTTGGGAAGAGCACCACCGGCTTCTCAGCGATACGGCGCAGACAGTCGAGCGTGACGCGCGAACCCTGGAACCCGGACACCTGGGTCGTGCAAACCCCCGGTTTGTCGGTCTTGATGCCTTCAGAGGCAATGAAATCTTCAACCTTGGGAAAACCGGTAACGTACTTCTCGGCCTGCTCAAGCATCTCACCGTAGCCCTTGTCGGCGGCGGCTTTCTTGCGGTTGGCGTACTCACGCTTGGCCGTGATCTTTTCGCGGACAGCTTTCGCCCCGCCGTAAGAATCGATCAGAGCGTCAATGGCCTTGAGGTCTCTCTTACTGAGTAGATCGTAGTGCATTATAGGAACTCCATTCCTGCTTATTGAGGTCTCTGCTATGTTAGTAGCTGTGGTCATTGCCTTCGCAAATAACCGATATCAGCACGCCGGAAGGTAAGTCAAACCGCCGGCCATTTCAAGCGGTTTCAGGTTGCGAATATTATCCTGTCTCCGTAACCTGGTATTGATTGCAGATGAACTGAGATGGATTAGATGATGACAAGGTTTGTCTCGAATATACACCGTCAAACAGACCCGCAGTGGCCTGCCGATACCGTTGCCGCCTTTTCGGCCCCCGATATCTCGGCGGTTCATCATTCGCTGCCGGAATACCGCCCCACACCGCTGCTATCGCTGCCGAATCTGGCTCATCAATTGAGCGTCGGCGAGATTCTGGTTAAGGATGAGTCGCACCGGTTCGGACTGAACGCGTTCAAGGCGCTGGGGTCGGCCTACGCGATCTACCGCTTCGTGCAGAAGCATCTGCGGGAATCAGGGCGACAGTGCCCGCCGGCCGATCAGTTCTACCACGAACCGACATTGCCAAAAGGGACCTTCGTGTTCTGCACTGCCACCGATGGCAACCATGGCCGCGGTGTCGCCTGGGTAGCCCGGAAGCTCAACCAGCGCGCGGTCATCTACATGCCGACAAACAGCGCTCGCGCTCGGATCGAGAATATTCGCAAGGAGGGGGCGGAAGTGGTCGGTGTCGATGGCACCTACGACGACGCCGTGGCTCGCTGCGCCAAAGACGCGCTTGCGCGCGGCTGGCAGATCATCTCCGACACCTCATGGCCCGGCTATGAAGAAATCCCCCGCTGGATTCAGGCGGGATACCTGACGATGTTCGAGGAGATCCATGCCGACAACGATGCTGACGTTGATATCGTTATTATCCCGGCGGGGGTCGGAGCCTTGGCCGCGGCGGCGGCATGGTACTACAACCGCGTCTGCCCTGAACTGCGCCCCAAACTTGTATCGGTGGAGCCGGTTGGCGCGGACTGCCTATTGCAATCTATTCTTTCGGAGACGGGGGAACCCATTTCACTAAAAGGGGAGCTTGCTTCCATCATGGCCGGGCTGAATTGCGGCACTCCGTCGAGCATTGCCTGGCCTTTCGTGAAACAGGGTTTCGATCTATTCATGACCGTCACCGACGATGCCGCCCGCGAGGCGATGCGCACGTATTACCGTCCAACCGGCGTTGACCCGCGCATCATCTCCGGCGAATCCGGCGCCTCCGGTCTGGCCGCTCTTCTGACCCTCTGCAATGAGAGCAGCATTGCTGCCGCCGACGCCCGCGCACACCTGGACCTCTCTCCCGGCACTAAAGTGCTTTTACTCAACACCGAGGGAGATACCGACCCGGAGGGGTTTGGGGCGGTGGTTAGATAAGAAAACCCTGCAACTAGGCAGATATCTAACGCTGCAATACCATTTTGACAGTCTGATTGGCTTCGTGGAAAGACATTTTGGCGAAGTACACTCCCGAGGCGACAGGCACACCCCGGTTATCGGTGCCATTCCAGGACACACGATACGCCCCTTGAGCCTGGTAGTCGTTCACCAGTGTGACTACTTCCTGACCCAGCAGATTGTATAACTTTAGCATCACCGGACCCGCCGTCGGAACGCTATATTCGAACACAGTGCAATTGTTGAAGGGATTGGGATGATTCTGGTTGAGCACGAATTCTCGCGGAACCACCGGTGATTCATCCGGGCCGGGCGCATCGGTAGGTATCCCGAATTGGTAAACTACAATCGTGTCCCGCGCTCGCCCCACCAGGTTAAGAGTCGACGGACCGGTATCGGTCTCGAAAAACGTGGGCGCAACAAGCGGCCGGTCTAAAGTTACCGAGTCAACGAACTCGCCGATAGTGTAGTCTACCATCCTGATCGTGCGATTGTCACTCTGGATTGCCACCAAAACCTGTCCATCCTTCCAAACATGGCAGAAGTCCAGACTGTAGGGCACGGGTGTGTACCAAACCTCCTGAACACCGTCGGTCCCGAAGTGATAGCAGGCGATATGTCGAGCGTTACCCGGTCTGATGCCGAGCAGGTCCTCTGAGTTGCCATGGTATATCAGTTCAGGTCGAGGTAATGACGTTACAAAATCGTCGGCGAATATGGCGCCGGCACCACCGAGGTCTGAGTCCTTCGCAACGATTGGATCGCCGGCCTGGGTGGTTACTTTCAGGAAGCTGCCAGCACAATAGGTACTGTAACCGTCCGGCTCAAGGTCGTTGAAATAGTAGAAGTAGTTTATGAAACTGACTCTCTCACACCCATAATCGGAGGCCAGATCGGCCTCGAGGATTGCCGATGTCCGTTCATAAGTCGCTCCGTCCATCAAGTCCAGGCCATACCGCCATGCTGATGAGCAGTTCCCGGCCGATTCGCCCATAGTCCATTCGTAAATATTCCATCTCCAGCAGGTTTCGAGAGAAACGCCACTGGCCGCGCCTGCGTGACCATAATCAATCTGAAGTTGTTGAGAGACTATCCAAGAGCTGTAGATGCCGTAGGTGTAGATCCCCGACAAGTCGAATTCGAGTTCCTGGCTGACCACAACCACACTGTCCTCGGTAATCCGCAGCCAACTCAAGCTCGGTTCCCAGATGGCTCCCTGGTGAGCAGCATATACATGCAGGGTGTCACCGACGCCTTGATAATTCACCGAATAAGTCGGCCATCCTTCAAGATCGATCACTCTTACCGACGCGTCGTCGATTGAGTAAATGTGTAGGCAATGCCCCGGCCCGTCGGAAAACACAAACCCCTCCAGTTGGTCCCCCACAGAGATAACCGGGTCGATATAAATGAACTCTCCCGCACCATCAATGTGGGTCTCAAGCACAACTTGATATTCGAGTGCGCGAATCGGCGCGGCTACAAGGCAGAGTGCAATGAACAATCTCTTCATGGACCCGGAACTTCCCTTCTCTATCTAAGATATATTATTCTATTATTTAGGCAACCGTCATCGTGCGGAACGTAGCCCCTTGACAAGCCATCCCAAACCCCTTTATTGCCCCTCTTGAAAATCTGCGGCCGAGCCGCAACCGAACGTATGGCAAG
>CBDUZQ010000219.1:0-4861 GCA_965371755.1 uncultured bacterium | reverse complement strand
GCGGACTCTTCGCAATGACGGCTCTCGGGGTTTGTCAACAAGCCCTTGAATGGTGGGCTACCAGACGTTTCGGCAGGATCGCAGGGATCCTGCCCAGCTGCCTCGGTCACCACAGGAACTGTCCGTCATGAGCGCGCGTAGCGTAAAAGAGTAACTTGTTACCGCTCAGCATGAGGTGGTGAATATGGGCAATGCGTCACGAACCTGCTCGGCACACCAAAAGAAAAGGTCGCCGGGGAGACCGGCGACCGTACAGATCAATTCGATGAAGCTCGGGTTACTTGCCCTTTTTCCCTTTGCCTTCATCCTTGGATTCTTCTTTGGACTCTTCCTTGGATTCTTCCGTGGCAGCCTCTTCGCCTTCGGCGGTGGCAGCCTCGGCGCCTTCCTCAACACCCTCTTCGAGCTCTTCGCCTTCGGCGGCGGCCTCGGCCTTAACGACTGTCGGCGCGGCGATCACAACGATCGTGCGCTGTTCCGCCGAGAGTATCTGCACCTTGGGAACCTCAACATCGCGCACATGGATGGAATCACCAATACTCAGCTCTTCCACATTGAGGACCAATGACTCCGGGATGTTGGTCGGCAGACAGGATATCTCCAATTCACGCATAGTAATTTGCATGATGCCACCGTCGGTCTTGACGCCTACCGGTATACCGTCGAACCGTATCGGGATGGAGATGTTCAGCGGCTTGGTCATACTGATGGCGTGAAAATCGAGATGCATGATCTTGCTGGTGACCGGGTCACGCTGGATCTCGCGAAGCACGACTTTGTTCTCGTTTCCTTCCACATCCAGATTGAAAATGGTGCCCGCGCCACCTGATGATTTCATGGCGGTCCGGAGGGCTCGTTCCTCTATTGCAATAGGGATGGGCTCCACCTCGGGACCGTAAACCACCGCCGGGATGTTACCGGCCATCCGCGACTGTCTGGCGGGGCCTTTACCCAGCGATTCGCGCCGTGAAGCGCTGATAGGGACTTCTTTCATGGTAGTTATTCGACCTCAAGAAATGAATGGTTATATTCTTAACTTGTCAGCGGTATCTCCTTGAACAGCGAAGAGACCGATTTTTCATCGAAGATACGGTTAATCGCCTCGGCGATCAGTTCGGAACAACTGAGGATCTCAAAGGTGTCCGGAAGCGATCGCAGAGATTGATCAATAGAATCCGTTATTATCATCCGCTTGATCGGCGAATCACAGATTCGCTGGATGGCATCCCCCGACAGTACGCCGTGGGTAGCGGCTGCGTAGATGTCTTTCGCCCCGCTCTCTTTCAGGAAATGAGCGGCCGAACAGAGCGAGCCGCCGGTGTCAACCATATCGTCGCGCATCAAAATATTCTTGTCCTTAACATCACCGATCAGATTCATCACCTTACACTCGTTAGCCTTGGGACGTCGTTTGTCGACAATCGCCAGATCGGTGTCGAGAGCAGAGGCGGTAGCTCGCGCCAGCTTGATCGAGCCGACATCCGGTGACACCAGGATCAGATTATCCAGATTCATGGTGCGGAAATGACGATTGAAGATCACTGACGAGTAAAGATGGTCGTGCGGCAGATCGAAGAAGCCCTGAATCTGGCTGGCGTGAAGGTCCATAGTAATGATCCGATCAGCACCCACCGATGTCAGCAGATTAGCCACCAGTTTGGCGGTGATAGCTACTCGCGGGCGGTCCTTACGGTCGGCCCGGGCGTAACCGTAATAGGGAATCACAGCCGTGATGCGCATCGCCGAGGCGCGTCGTGAGGCTTCGATGAGCATTAATAGCTCGATCAGGTTCTCGGCGGGAGCGTTGGTCGGCTGGATTATGAACAGATCGGCGCCCCGGATATTCTCGTTGATCTGCACAAACACTTCACCATCGGAAAAAGTCGTCACCGTGCAATCGGTGAGTCGCTGACCCAGATGTGAGGCTATCTTTTCAGCCAGCGGTCGATTAGACCGGCCAGTTACAAGTTTAAGTTCCTCGCGTACGATCATAGTTGTCTTTCCAAGCGCTGTCTTACATAACCACGGCTGACATGGTCGGTCTTTCCTGTCGGACACAATCGGCGGTCGTGAAACAAATGGCTGGGGCGCCAGGATTCGAACCTGGGAATGCCAGCTCCAAAGGCTGGTGTCTTACCACTTGACGACGCCCCAGGATATTTCGATCGATCCAGTCACGCTTTGGCACGAGCCTCGAGTTCCGCCTCGTATGCCTGAAGCACTTTCTCCTCAATCTGGCGACGCATTTCGGTGGTCACCGGGTGCGCGACGTCCTGATGGCTGCCGTCGGGCAACCTTCGACTCGGCATCGCCACAAAGTAACCGTTGTTACCGCTGATGACTTTCATTCCTCGCACTACGAAGGCGTCGTCAAAAGTGACGTTCACAAAACCCTTGAGTCGCTCCTCGTTGCGTAGTCTGACCCTAACCTCTGTAATATCCACGCTAGCCTCCGTGAGGTTTCAAACTACCTCCAGCCGCCAGGTTATTGGCTTGACAGTAAACAGTCGCCAACAGTCCCGGTCGCATATTGCATCCCGACTCAGTTCCGGCACGTCGACGAAAAGCCCGAACATCACCGGACCGGAACCACTCAAGCGAACCAGCACTGCCCCGGCTTGAAGCAGAACGTTCCGGATTCGGCCCGAATCTGGATAAGACGCACCAAGAACATCTTCAAAATCGTTGCCGGTCATTAGCAAAGCCGCAAGCAACTCATTAACGTCCCGGCAGGGCGGCAAGGTAAAGGGAACCTTAGGTTTTGTCAAGTCCATTTTGAGGAGGTCATACGCCTCGGCTGTTGACACCGACTGCCCGGGAGTCACCAGCACCAGCGTGTAATTGGTCGGGAAATCCGCCGGTTTGACCACTTCACCGCGCCCGCCTACCAGCGCCTGTCCCCCAGAGAAGAAAAAGGGCAGATCAGAGCCAACCTCAAGTGCCAGTCGGGCCATCCGGGCTTGAGATAACTTAAGATCAAACAACAGGTTACAAGCCATGATCGTAGCCGCACCGTCGGACGAACCGCCCCCCAATCCAGCCGCGATGGGGATTTGCTTGTTAAGATTGACATGAAGGCCGCGGGGCAGGTTGAAAGCGTCTCTCACTGTGTTGTAAGCTCGACTGACCAGGTTCTCCTCGCCGACCGGCAGGTCGCCATGGCCGGACAATTCGATAGTCACGCCTGGTCTGTCCGTCATGGTAAAAGCGAGTTCATCATACAGCGACACCGCCTGAAACAGCGAGTTAATATTGTGATATCCATCCGGGCGCTTGCCCAGCACCTCAAGGAACAGGTTCACCTTGGCGGGCGCTTTGATGGTTAGTTTGTCCTTGTCTACTCTCTCAATCTGCAATTGTCAGTCCGTCCGGTCTCTGTGCAAAAGAAATGGAAATCAAAGCTCGCGACAACGATAACGAATCACAGAGCAAATGAAAAGGAGATTTACAGCCACCGATAGGACTCCAAAAGTGTAACAAGGTAAAGTCCAACAGCTTCTGCGCGATTCGCAAAAACAATCAACCCCTCCAGTGACAAACCGGAGGGGCTGATGCATTGCAACACGGGATGTTGCACTGGAATTCGTGTCTTAACCTATGGGCACGGCACCGGCTCAGGACCCTCGTTGAACATGTAGTCCACCAGATAGACCAGATCAGCGATGTCCAGATCACCGCCGCTGCCGTCGACATCCGCAGCCTCCATGCATGGCGGTTCGGGACCCAGGTTAAACATGTAGTCAACCATATAGACCAGATCAGCAATGTCCACATTGCCGCCGCTGTCATCAATATCACCCCTGATCACGCAGCAGCCGCCGCCCTCGACGATGATCGTGTAGTCTTCAACCTCACCGTTATCGGTGATGCCGCACGGCGTCGGGTAGGACTCGTAGTTCACGCGCACTCTCATCCGGGTCGGACCATTCGTGGCGTTCGCCGGTGGGTTCACATATCCGGTGTATGGTCCCTCGCCGGAACCGACCTCAAGGTCAATCTCTTCACTGTACTGGAACAGGAAGTCCTGGTTCCAGTCGACCCAGGCCATGCCGATGTCGAGATATACCCCACTGCCCAGTTCAATAGCGATGGGATAGCTCAGCCCCGCCTCCATGGTAGTGGACTGGCTGGTGAAGTCGCTGTAGCCGTCATCACAGGAGGAGCTGTTGTCAATGCTCCCGACCGCGACGCGGCTGATGGACCCACCGTCGCAATCACCAGAGGCGATGCAGTAAACAGCCACCGCCTCACCGACTACGTGGAGTGTGTACGGTCCCTGGGCGCCTCCGTCGACCAACACCGGGTAGTAGTAGGTTCCCGGCTGAAGAACATCCCAGGTGATGGTTACATTGCCGTCGCCGCAAGTTTCCCAATCGTACTCACCGGTAGATGAAATGTCGGTGCATGGACAGCCGAGAGCCAGGTTCAGCCAGGCGTTGGTAAACGCCGGTTCAGTGGTGCAGTAGTCAAGTGTCACTCTCATGGTGGTGTCAAATGAGAAAGCATGCCAGGTATGGGCGCCGTCGAAGAAATCACATTGATGAGTAGCGTGGGTATTGTCACCGACAAATGTGACCGGCACGCCATCGGTCAGTGGCGCCGGTATAACGTACTCGCAATTGTCGTTCACCAGGCAACTAATGTTCAGTATGCCGTCGCCGACATTATCCTTCCAGCCGCCCACACCGATCAGGTAGGAGTTACCGCTGACGACGTCGACTACGACCTCGGATTGCTGGCCGCAGGCATCGTCGTTGCAATCCAACAACGGGTCGGTGAACGGGTTAGTACCGTCCCATACACCCATCTTGGTGTTATAGCTGGACCCGCACAAACTGAAAGTAGCCGTTCCGGTACAGGT
>CBDUZQ010000218.1:0-4879 GCA_965371755.1 uncultured bacterium | reverse complement strand
AGCGATGCGTCGTCGAGATCGAGGCGGCAGGTTACCGGGTCGAAGCCGACGTTTTCGAGGATAGTACCGAAGCGCCGCGTGGTGGCGTAGATCTCCGGTTCCGATTCCGGCGAAAGCTTGATCACCTTGGCGTAACAGCCCCCCTCGAAGTTGAACACGCCGTTATTGCTCCAGCCGTGCTCATCATCGCCGATCAGCTTGCGGTTGGGGTCGGCCGACAGCGTGGTCTTGCCGGTACCGGAGAGACCGAAGAACAGCGCTACGTCGTCATTGGGACCGACATTGGCCGAGCAATGCATTGAGAGCACGTTCTCCAGCGGCAGCAGGTAGTTGAGCACGGTGAAGATCGATTTCTTGATCTCACCGCCATACGATGTGCCGCCAATCAAGACCAGCTTACGTCTGAGGTTGAGCAGGATAAACGCCTCTGAGTTGGTGCCGTCGAGCTCCGGAATAGCGTGGAAGTTCGGAACGTGCAGAACGGTAAACTGCGGCACATGATTGGCCAGGTCTTCCCAACGCGCCTGGATGAACATGTTGCGGGCAAAGAGACTATGCCACGCTGTCTCGGTGATTATTCGCACTGGCAGTTGGTACTTCCGGTCGGCCCCGGCCACGCAGTCCTGAATGTACAGATCGCGTCCCTGCAGATAGGCTTGCAGGCGGCGGAACATCATTTCGAAATTCTCTATCGTATACGACTTGTTGACCTTGCCCCACCAGACTTTGTCCTGGCTCTCCGGTTCCCTGACGATGAATTTGTCTTTGGCCGCTCGTCCGGTATGCAATCCCGTCCGTACCACGATCGGACCCAGGTGCGCGAGGTGTCCTTCATTGTTGCGGATAATCTCTTCGTAGAGCATTGGCGTGTTGTAGTTCCAATGCACCCGACCGACGTTGGTGAGGCCGTGATTTTCGATCCCGAATTCGCTGTAAAGACGTTCCGTTGCCATGATCTATGCTCCTTTTATCAGTTTGTATTCCCCTTGGGTTCAGATGTTCCTTCTACTTCGATTTTCGGCAGAACTATCGGCCATCTTAGTCCCCAACTACCGGCAGAACCCCCAGATGAAGCTCCTGGTATTCTGCGCAATAGCGAAAGGCGCCTGGAATAATCCTTACGCGATATTACTTGCCTTACTCTACCAGCTTTCCCAGTTTGACCCTGACGGAGATAAGAACGACCTAACAATCACTGGAGGTATGATGAAGCGATTTGTACTGATCACACTAGTGGCGGTCCTGTTTTTATTTGGCACGGCCAGCGCCTTTGATGGAATGCGCAAGGGCTTTGTGCTCGGAGGGGGGCTTGGGATTGCTGCCACAGCCGATTGGGAACTTGACTTCCCAGGTGTGTCCTTTAGTGACGATGGATCCGGACTGGGATTGAACCTGCTGATCGGCTACGCCTGGGATGAACAGAACATGATCGTCTATGAGGGCAATGTGGCGAGTTGGAAATCAGACTTGATCGATGAGAACGTGGCTCAAGGATTCAACGGAGCTTCATGGTACCATTATTTTAGTCCTGTGGGTAAATCGTTCTTCACCGTCGCCGGTGTAGGATTCTACGTTTTCAAGGTTGATACCTACGAAGACAACGACCCCGGGTTCGGTTTGCTTCTGGGAGGCGGCTATGAATTCGCGCGCCACGTTCAGGTAGCAGCCTACTTCTCGACGGGCAAGACGGGAGATTCCGGAGTTGACTTCGATCACACTCACTTCAACATTCTTTTCAGTGCCGTCGCCTTCTAAGATTGAATGAATCAGTTGATATACAGCCGGATCTTCGATGGTCCGGCTTTCTTGTGAAATGCAGAGTTCTTACTGTGCGCGGTGGACGTCTTCGTCTACCGCGTTTGTCGATTAAGTCAGCGCACGAGAATGTACGCCGGGCACTCAGACTTGGCGTAAGAGATTGCCGCGGCGTCCGCCGCGGCGGACTCCTCGCAATGACGGCTCTCGAGGTTCTTCAACAATCCCTGAAGACTCAGCCGCCACAAATGCTGAGTGGCGCAAGTCGCCATAACCGTGGCTCGGATGTGTACTGTAAGACACCAACAAAAAACCGACTCCCCTTGTCGAAGAGTCGGTCTTGCAAAATCAGACGAAACTGAATCAGTTGCCGAGCGGAAAGGCGTAGCCAACCATAAAGGTGATTACACCATTCTTGATGGAGAACTCATCGGAGTCTACATCATCGTTGATGTTAGTCAGACCCAGGGTATAGCGACCGTCAAAAGTAACCTTACCACCGCCATCGCCAATAGCGATATCGGCACCGGCGCCGAAGGCCAGTCCAAAGTCAACGCTCGTGATGTAATCCTTGATGTCTTCATCACCGTAATCGGCACTCATCAGGAAACTGACGGCCGGTCCGGCGAAGATGTTGGGCTCGAAACTACCTTCAGTCGGGAAGACGTACTTAATTAGTACCGGGATCTCGATGTAGTTCAGTTTGACCTTCTCGCCGTTGTCGAAATCTTCCTCGGTGCCCATTTGCATGAAAAGCACTTCCGGTTGTATGCAAATCGTCGGGCTCGGCGTGATTTTTCCGAACACGCCGCCGCCAAAAGCGACCATAGATTTGTTGTTCTCGATATCCCCAGAGAGGTTGGCGAGATTCAGGCCGCCTTTAAGGCCGAATGCGGACAGCATCTTGGTGTCATCCTGACCGAAAGCCGAGACGCTCAACATCAGGCACAGCGCCAGCATCATTAACAGTACTCGTTTCATCATCGTTTCTCCTGTGTTAGTGTGAAGGATGTTATTTGTTTCTTCCCTAAAACTTTGTCCATCTGACTAACGTGATTTTCAGTTGCTACGATCTCCTTCCCTGTTCGGGCAGTCAACATCGGAGGCCAAGCTATCCTATATCAACAATGCTGTCAACAAAGAAATTGTGCAATTACCGTGCGCGGTGGACGACCTCGTACAACGCATTTGCCGATCAAGTCAGCGCACGAGGACGTACGCCGGGCACAGTACATATACTACACTTCGTCGGCTAACTTCACGAAAGCATCAACATCGGCCAGCGAACGGTCGACGGCATCCGCCCAGAAGCTCTCCGTCGTTAAGTCAACTCCGAGATGTTTTTGCGCGACATCCTCCGTGGTCATGCTGCCGGTGTCGGCCAACAGCGCGCTGTACTTATCGGCGAAAGAGGAGCCCTCGCGTTGGGCACGATCATAAACGCCGCCCGCAAAGAGAAAGCCGAAAGTGTACGGGAAGTTGTAGAACGGCACCTCTGTATAATAGAAGTGCAACTTGGAGCACCAAAAAAGCGGATGGTGCCCCGACTCATCCAACAACCCGGCGAAAGCGCGACGTTGGGCGTCGACCATCATCTCACTCAGTCGCTCGCGGGACACCATTCCACCCTTGCGCTCTTCGTAGAAGTTCTTCTCGAACAGATACCGGCTGTGCAGGTCGGTGTACATAACGTAGGAACCCTGCAGCTTCTGCTCCAGCAGCATCAGTTTCTCCTGCGGATCGTCCGCTGCCTCCAGCGCCGCATCGACCACTAACGTCTCCGTGAAAATAGACGCCGTCTCGGCCAGGTTCATTGGATAGCCGGCGGCAAACGGCGGTCGGTCTTTCAGCACCCATTGATGGTAAGCGTGACCCAACTCGTGGGCCAGGGTCAGAAGGTTCTCGAAAGAGCCGGCGTAAGTCATGAAAATGCGCGACTGTTTGATCGGACCCAGCGAGGTGCAGTATCCACCGGCCCGCTTGCCGGCGCGATCCTCTGCTTCGACCCAGCGGTTGTCCAGCGCCATCCGCATAAACTCAGCCATGTCGGTTGAGAATCGACCGGCCTGCTCAACGATGAACTTCCCGGCCTCCTCGAAACTGTACAGTTTGTCCACCTTGCCACACGGGGCAAACTCGTCGTACCAGCAGAACTTGTCGATACCGAGCAGCTTTTTCTTGGCATCGATGTACGGTTTGAGTCGCCCGGTTTCACGACGGATCACCTCCCACATAGTATCGAGCGTCTTCTGCTGCAAGCGGGCATTCATCAGCGGCTCGAACAGCGGAGAATCCCATTTGCGATGGCTGTTCAAAGCCAGCCGAAAACCGGCCAGGTTATTGAGCGCCATCGCCGTCATGTCGGCCTGCTGCTCCCAGCCCTCGACTATCCCGGCAAACGCCTGCTTCCTGACATCACGGTCCGGATCGGACATCTTGGTTGCGATCTGGCCCATCGACATCTTTCTGGTTTCGCCGTCCTCAGTGAAATCGACTTTGATGCCGCCGGCGATTTTATCATAGAGACGGCTCCAAGCGTGCAGACCGTTTACGGCCAAATCCAGCGCCAGCGTCTCCTGTTCGAGAGGCATCTTGCTTCTGGCGATGGTGCGCCGCTCGTCGAGGTAGAATCGAATCTCGGCCATGGCCGGTTGCTTAAGCAACAACTCCCACTGATCATCCGGCACTGTCATGGCGCGGGCTTCCAACCCGGTCAGCAACTTTTCCCACTGCGCCACCTGCACATCGGCTTCCGCCTCTATCGCGTGGGCCGGCGCATCATCGACGTTCTGAGAACTCAGGCATCCGGCCATCGAATAGGTCAGGTCGATATCTTCCGACAGCGATTGCAGTTTGCTTATGAACTCAGTCCACTGAGCTACCGTTGCGTCAGTGATCGTTTCCGGCAGCGCTTTGAGAATGGCAGCCACCTGCTCTAACTCGGCTGAGCTCTTTTGACGGTGCGCTTTGAATTGTTCTGATTTGCTCCCACCGGGGAAAATCGATTCGAGGTCCCAGCTGGGTGCGGGGGGGATAGTCGTGGTCGTCATGCTGATATCTCCTTAAGAAGAGTTTGCTGTTTTCGCGGCTCCAATTATAGCCCAAACGATAGCGTCTGGCAAGG
>CBDUZQ010000217.1:0-4895 GCA_965371755.1 uncultured bacterium | reverse complement strand
CGCAATAGGCGATGCCGTCAGACAGCGTGAAGGCCACCTCCTGGACCGCGGTAGAGCCCGCCTCGCGAATATGGTAGCCGGAGATGGAGATAGTGTTGTATTTCGGGAGGTGGTCCCTGGCGTAGGCGAAGATGTCGGTGATGACGCGCATCGACGGTTGTGGCGGAAAGATGTGGGTGCCCCGGGCAATGAACTCTTTCAGAATGTCGTTTTGGACTGTGCCCATCAATTGGTCCGTAGGCACACCCTGCTTTTTGCCCACGGCGATGTACATGGCCAGAAGAACCACCGCTGTTGAGTTGATGGTCATTGAGGTCGATACTTTGTCCAGCGGGATACCATCAAACAACAGTTCCATGTCGTGCAGCGAGTCAATGGCGACACCAGTGCGGCCGACTTCCCCCTGCGCCATCGGATGATCGGAATCGTAGCCGATCTGCGTAGCCAAATCAAAGGCCACCGACAGTCCGGTCTGCCCGCGCTGGAGCAGATACTTGAAACGCTGGTTGGTCTCGGCCGCCGTACCGAAACCGGCGTACTGTCGCATCGTCCACAAACGCCCGCGATACATATCTGGATAGACACCCCGTGTGAACGGATACTCCCCCGGCAGGCCACAAGTGGCTTCTGTTCCGGTGACATCGTCTGCTGAGACGACGGGAGGAATTTCAATCCCGGAACTGTTTACTTTCTTGGAGGGCGGCACTACTCGAACTCCAGCATCTGGTCACCCTTTTCGACCGATGCTCCCTTTGACACATCCACACACATGACCACCGCGTCTGCCGATGCTTTGATGACGTTCTCCATCTTCATAGCCTCGATCACGATCAGCGGTTGGCCTTTCGACACCTTGTCTCCCAATGCCACCTTCACCTCGAGGATCAGGCCGGGCATTGGCGCTTTCAGTTTCTTTTTCAGTGATGGTCCCGACTTCATCCCGGCGGTCTTGCGCAGTTGGGCCAGATGGTACTCCTCGATCTCGGCCGGAATCTCGACCCCAAGCATGAAGACGGTCTTGGCGTCAGCCAGTCCGTTGGAGCGCACGTCTACCTCGAAAGAACGGTCTTCCACCAACAGTACCGAGCGGGTCTCGCCCAACCGGTGACTGGTCACCCGCACCGTCGCGCCGTCGACCGTCACACTGTAGCCGTCAGCGCGATACTGCAAGTCGATATCGTATTCATTGTCATCGATCTTGACCAGGTAACGCGACATCAGCGGCTTCCTCCAAACCAGCGCAGACTCTCACGGCGATGATGGGCGGCCCAGCCGGACGCCCCGGTTGTCCCCGCGCTTCGAGAACTGAGAGCTATCTTGCGTTCGTGACTGAACTTGTCCAGGGCCGCCGCGATTGCGGCGCAACGACGTATGTCGTTGGTGAGGAAGGAGTAGTTATTATCAGGAAACTCCTCCGGCAGAAAATTCGTGGAAAGGTCCCCCGCGATGAACCTGGCGTTGTCCAACACTGCCAGGTGAAAACCGATCGTGGTCTTCAGACCGGCCACCCGATACTCCTGCAAGGCTCGTCGCGTGCGGCTGATAGCCTCGGTGCGGTCGCTGCCCCAGACTACTAACTTGGCGATCATCGGATCATAAAAGATAGGTATCTCGTTATAAATGACCACGCCGGAGTCGACCCGCACACCCGGACCAGCCGGGATGCGATAGTTCTTGAGCGTGCCGGTGGACGGCGTGAAACCCTGCTGGGGGTCCTCGGCGTAGATTCGGCACTCGATAGCGTGACCATCGAGCTTGATATCCTCCTGGCGGTAGCGCAATGTTTTCCCCTCGGCGACAGCGATTTGCTCTTTGACCAAATCTACTCCGGTGACCATCTCGGTGACCGGATGCTCCACCTGCAAGCGTGTGTTCACCTCGAGGAAGTAAAACGACAGGTCCTGAGCCACCATGAACTCCACCGTGCCGGCGCCGACATAGCCGGTCTTCTTCGCGATACTGATTGCAGCTGCACCCATCGTGTGTCGCAACTCCGGCGTCATCACCGGCGAGGGGGACTCCTCGATCACCTTCTGATGGCGTCGCTGGATGGAGCACTCGCGTTCGTTAAGATGAATCGCGCCCCCGTGCTGATCGCAGAGGATCTGAATCTCGATATGGCGCGGACGGTCGAGATACTTCTCGATATAGACCCGTCCGTCACCGAAAGCCGATGTCGCCTCACTGGACGCTCGCTCCAACGCTTCCTCGAAATCCTCAGGCTTATGAACAACCCGCATCCCCTTGCCGCCACCTCCGGCTGCTGCTTTGATCAGCACCGGGAAGCCGACCCGGTCAGCTTTGACCAGAGCCGCCTTGAGGTCGTCGCCATCCAAAGTCTCACCCGGCACAACCGGCAAGTTGGCCTCGAGCGCGGCGGCGCGGGCTTGAAGTTTGTCACCAAGCAGCGTGATTGTCTCCGGAGTTGGTCCGATGAAGATGATCCCCTCGTCAGTACAGCGTTGCGCGAACGCGGCATTTTCGGCGAGGAAACCGTAGCCTGGATGGATCGCCTCGGCGCCGGAGCGCTTGGCGGCGGCGATGATCTTGTCGTGGACGAGATAGCTCTCTGCTGATGGCGAGGGACCTATGTGATACGCCTCGTCGGCCAGCCGCACGTGGTAGGCGGTCTTGTCGCAGTCGGAGTACACGGCCACCGCATCGATACCGAGATCGCGACAGGCGCGAATGATCCGCACGGCGATTTCGCCCCGGTTGGCGATGAGTATCTTCTTGATCTTAGTATTCATGAGAATCATTCATCTTCAAAGAAATCGGCATTGATTCTTTTGATCTCGTAGACGGCGTCCGTTGACACACCCACGTTGTTGTTAATCATCAATTCCGTTAGCTGCTCCCCGTCGATGAGAATAATCTTTTTCTCGATGTCCTTTGCATATTCAACTGCGTCTCTTGAAAAGGAGGATGTGGTAATGAGAATCCCTCGCCGCGCCTTTACTCCATCGAGGCTTCCTGCAAAGGCCTGAACGATCGGACGACCTACGTTGTTTTCCCAGCGTTTCGCCTGAAGATATATCACATCCATCCCGAGGGGATCTTCTTTAATCACTCCGTCGATGCCGCCGTCGCCCGTTCCGCCTACCGCCTCTCCCGCATCCCTCCGCGAACCACCGTAACCCATTTTGACCATAAGTTCGACCACCAGTTTTTCAAAGAACTGCGGCGACATGGACTTGACGCGCTCAAGCAGTTCTTTCGCGAGCGACGCGGTCAGTTGTGTGAATGCGACTTCTACTGTCTCTTCCGGCGTCCGCTGTTCAACGGCCTGATCACTTTCCTCCGGTCCCGACTCTTTTCCTTTTCCCCGGCGAGAGCCATACGTACGTTTGTATTCTTCGAACTGCATCAGGAGTTTGCAGTTGATAAAGCGGGGGTTGTCTTTCAGGAATTGGAGTCCTCTCTCAGTGATTCGAAACCTGCCGCGCTCAGGTGATTCAAGTAGGCCCGCTATACCAAGGTGCACTTTTGCCCACCGTATGCGATTGTCGAAGCGCCGCGACCCACTGGCGAGCAACTCCCGGCGATCTGCTTCAGGGAGTTGAAACTCGTCCGCCAGAGACCCGATGGCTTCTGAGTAAGAGTGCTTTTCTCCATCCCCTGCGAAACTCAGCAATGGCAGCATCAGTGTCTGGAAATCCGGAATAGCCATATCTACAGCGGTATGTTCCCGTGCTTCTTGGGTGGGTTGGTATCTTTCTTGGTCTCAAGCATCTCGAACGCCCGGATCAATCGCGGTCGCGTCGTCTTTGGCTCGATAATGTCATCGACATACCCACGGGCCGCGGCGGTAAACGGGTTGGCGAACATATCGC
Source organism: uncultured bacterium (assembly GCA_965371755.1). Taxonomy (GTDB): domain Bacteria; phylum Zixibacteria; class MSB-5A5; order GN15; family FEB-12; genus JAJRTA01. Next base: position 1,062 of record CBDUZQ010000217.1, on the reverse strand, counting down.
GATACTCATCGGTCTTTTTCTGCAATTCAGCTTCCGGGTCGGCAGCATCGGCGATATCCTTCTTGAAAATGATCTCAACCGCCCCCTTGGGACCCATGACAGCAATCTCTGCGCTCGGCCAGGCGTAATTCATGTCGCCGCGGACGTGTTTGCTGTTCATAACGTCGTACGCGCCACCGTACGCCTTACGAGTGATAACCGTCACCTTTGGCACCGTTGCCTCACAGTATGCAAACAGAAGTTTCGCGCCGTTCTTGATAATACCGCCGTGTTCCTGATCGGTGCCCGGCAGGAACCCCGGCACGTCCTCGAAAGTCAACAGCGGGATATTGAAGGCGTCGCAGAACCGAATGAAGCGAGCGCCCTTAACTGAGGAGTTGATATCCAGCACCCCGGCCAGCACAGCCGGCTGGTTGGCGATGATACCGATCGACCGACCGCCCAGATGAGCAAACCCGACCACGATATTCTGTGCGAACTCCTCGTGTACCTCGAAGAACGACCCCTGATCGACCACATGGTTGATAACGTCCTTGATGTCGTAGGGAACGTTAGGGTTCTCCGGCACGATACCGTTGAGCGCTTCATCCTCACGGTCAAGAGGATCGGTGCAGTCGGCAAACGGCGGGTCTTCACAATTGTTCTGTGGGATGTACCTGAGTAGTTGCTTCAGTTTCGCGATTGCGTCCGCCTCATTCTCGCAGGCGAAGTGCGAGACGCCGGACGTGGCCGCATGAACCATAGCGCCGCCCAGTTCCTCGGATGTCACCTCTTCGTGTGTGACGGTCTTGACCACGTTTGGGCCGGTGACGAACATGTATGAGGTGCCTTTGGTCATGAGGATGAAATCCGTGATGGCGGGGCTGTACACGGCGCCGCCCGCGCATGGACCCAGGATCACCGAGATCTGCGGCACCACGCCGGAGGCCAGCGTGTTCAACAGAAAAATATCGGCATAGCCCCCGAGCGACACCACGCCCTCCTGAATACGCGCGCCGCCGGAGTCGTTCAAACCGATCACCGGCGCGCCGTTGCGCATGGCCATCTTCATGATCTTGCAGA
>CBDUZQ010000216.1:0-4922 GCA_965371755.1 uncultured bacterium | reverse complement strand
GGCGACTGTTCACCCGTGGCGCCGCCGCCGGAAAAGCCCATACTCCCCAGCTTCTTCTTTTTCTTTTTCTTGACCAGCTTTATCATGGTGAAACTTTCCCGTTCATGTTTTTCTGACGGCTCAAGCAGCTTGGTGTCGGCGGTCGGTTGGGGCCACGTATCCTTGCCATGCCGGCATAATATACTCGATCGATTCTAATGCTCAGTCAACCTGTTTCCAGTTTCTTCAGCTTCATGATGTGGTCCACAGGTCGCTCACCACATCCTAAGCCACATTCATCGCCACGCTCGGGCCACCGATACTGCCACGACACATCGCTCGGTACCTGCACGCCGCCTCGACAAACGCGGGCGCCCATTTTGGCACACCATCGGCATGAAGGTGCGTATAACAAGCCATCGCGGATTTGTAAACGAGGCCGTCGCGAGCCTGTCCCAAACCAACGCCTCGGCGTACGCTCAAACAACCATCCATTCGTGCATCCCCAACGGGACCGGTATAATGAAACTCGTGTCCGCGCAACACCGTCCCAACCTCCAGGAAGGGATTGACCCGGTCCACCTCCACCTCAACATATCCATGACCTACCGGGCGCTGATGCATCTTCAGGTCGATATCGAACAGCCCGGCCAATGGGTACGAACACCCGTCCAGAGATGTCAGAGAACGACACAGATAGATGAGACCACCGCATTCGGCGTAGATCGGTAGTCCCGCCCCGGCCGCCTGAGTAACTGATGTCATCATGGCACGATTGGCCACCAGCCGCTCCACCTGAGTTTCAGGGAAACCGCCGCCGATGTACAGACCATCGATATCATCAGGCAGTGAGGCATCGTCGATCGCGGATAGCGCCACCAGTTCAGCACCGTTAGCCTCGAGCGCCTCAAGATTCTCCGGATAATAAAATGTAAAAACGGCGTCTTTGAAGAAGGCGATTCGCGTCCGGCGCTGCACCGGTTCGACAGAATCGATCGATACTTCATCCATCAACGCTGCCTTCTCGGCGATTGTGATCAGCTGCTCCATGTCCAGATGACGGGTAGCGATCTCGGTCAGCCGCGTCATAAGAGCATCCATCGATCCAAACTCGGCCGGCGTGACCAGTCCCAAATGTCGTCCCGGAATCACACTCTCATCGTTCCCGAGTTTTGGAATCGCGCCCACCACGGGCAAGTTGCAGTATTGCTCAATCGCTCCCCGTATCACCGTCTCATGGCGTGATCCGGCGATCCGGTTAAGGACGACACCAGCGATGTTCAGCGACGAGTCGAACGACTGACAACCGTTTATGAGAGCCGCCAACGTTCGCGTGGTCTTGGTGGCGTTTACAACAAGCACCACCGGCGTGTCCAAAAGACGAGCCAGAGCCGCGCTGCTGTGCGTACCGTCAACGTCCATACCATCGAATAATCCACGATTCCCCTCGATAACAGCCACCCCGGCACTGTGAGCCTGGGTGACAAAGCGCTGCCTGACCGTCTCGCGCGGCGCCATATAAGTGTCGAGGTTGCGGCAGTTCGACTCGGCGACAGCACTGAGCCAAGCGGCGTCAATGTAATCGGGACCCTTCTTGAAGGCGGAAACAGACCGCCCCCTTTGCCTCAGACCTGCCAAGAGGCAGAGGCTGACCACAGTTTTGCCTGAGTCGCCGGACAAGCCGGCGATCATCAATCGCGGAATGCGAAGACCCATCTATCGAATTCGGTGCGCTTGAGTATTAGTCGTTGGCCGCACCCTCTTTGTGAGGAATCTCCAGGAAGCTCCCGCCGAAATAAGTGTAGACGCATCGGCCGCTGTTGACCAGCAGCTTGATGGCCTCTTTGCAGAGCTTCTTGTCCACTTCGTCGCCGTAGAGCTCCTTCATCGCCTTGATCAAGTCGCCTGGCTTTAGCTTCTTGAGTCCAAAGCTGTCCTTGACCAGAGCAAACATGGCATCGGCTACTTCTTCTGCTGTCTTAGCCACTTTGGCACCTCTTAAAAGGTCAGATGTGTTGACCGCTTAAACGTCAATCCGGCATGCTTGAAATCGTCTATGTGTTCCTTCTGGAACTCGATACCGGACATTCTGAAAAACTTGGGCCAGCCGATGCGGTTAATCCACTCACCCATACGTTCGTACTTGTTGGCATTAGACGCCCACAACTCAACAAGATGCCTGACGGCCTGGGTTACTTCCGGCCAACGCGGCGGGTTGTTCGCTATGAATGGAATCGCCAGTTTGGAGAACATCGGCTCCGAACGCGCGTTCGACACCTTACCACCGATCCAGATGGAGACACCGTCGTTGAGCGGGTCAGCCATCGGCATGGCCGGACAGACGGTGAAGCAGTTGGCGCAGAACATGCAACGTTCCTCAATCACTTCCACCGAGGCGCGACCATCAACTGTCGCCGGACGAATGGCCGCGGTCGGACACGATGCGCTCACGCTCGGGATTTCACACATGGACTTGACCTTAGTGTGATCGGTTCTCGGGGGACGACGGTGGATACCCAGAATGGCGATATCCGAGCAGTGCACAGCGCCGCACATGTTCAAGCAACAGGCCAGGGCGATACGCAGCTTGCCCGGCAGCTTCATGTTCTCAAAGTACTCCGACAAATCGTCCATAACCGACTTGACGATACCGGACGCGTCGGTGGCTGCCGAGTGGCAATGCACCCAGCCCTGAGTGTGAACGATACTGGTAATGGAGTTCCCCATGCCGCCAATCGGATGACCGAGCTTCTTCAGGTCGGCAACCAGCGGCTCGATGTTCTCATGCTTGGTCAGCAGGAACTCGACATTGTGACGGCTGGTGAAGCGCAGGTAACCGTCGCAGTACTTGTCGGCCAGATCGCAATAGTCCCGAATCTTGTCGATGCAGACCAGGCGCGGTGAGGCTGCCCGGATGGTGAAAAGCTTGTCACCTGTCTCTGAAACATGGACCATGACGCCCGGTTTCAGAATTTCGTGATATTTCCACTTGCCGTAGTTTTCCTTGATGATCGGCGGTAAGAACTGTTCGTAATGAGGCGGTCCATAGTCGGTCCGTCTTTCTTGTACGTCAGCCATGCTATACCTCAACAATTAAGTCGTTATATTCTTCCAACATTCCGGAGGGCTGATTAACCCTCTTCTTCCTCGTCCTCGTCCCCTTCTTCGAAGTAATCTTCGTAGAAGACATAAGGATTCTCGCGCGGGTGCGCCACCATCTCAGCCACCGGCTCCAGACCAATAGCATCCAGGAAATTACCCATGCCGACGCGCTGGATGAACTCACCCACACGCTCACGAGCTTTGCCCTCTTCGCACCAGACGTCCCAGATATTGTCAACGATTTCCTTAAGGTCACTATACGGCGCTTCCAGCTTCCAGAACGGAATCAGTACCGAGGACAGCAAAGCGCCCTCGACGATCGGCGCCTTGGAACCCAATAGCACCGTAGCACCCTTATCTTTGCCGGGACGAAGCGCCTTCGGCATCACATTGATGCAGTGCATACAACGGACACAGTACGAATTCTCGATGTGCAGTTCCTTACCGTCGAATTCCATGCACTTGGACGGGCAGTTACCTATCACATCGGAACGTATATCCATGCCTTTGTCGGCATACTCGCGGACGGCGTCCTGATCAATCTGAATGCTGTCACGCCAGGTTCCGATGATCGACATGTCTGAGCGGGCAATTGACGCCACGCAGTCGTTCGGACAACCAGACATCTTGAACTTGAATTTGTACGGAAACGCCGGACGATGCAATTCGTCCTGGTAGTGCATGGTCAGGTCATAGGTGAGAGCCATGGTATCATAACAGGCCCATTCGCAACGCGCCTGACCGCAGCAACAACTCGGCGTTCTCAGATCGCTGCCGGAGCCCCCGATGTCGAAGTCGATCTTGCCCAACTCCTCAAACACCGGCTCGAGATGATCGGTACTGGTGCCAAGCAGGATGATGTCACCGGTCGATCCGTGCATATTGGTAAGCCCGGAGCCATGCTTCTCCCAGATGTTGCATACTTCACGCAGTGACTTGGAGGTATAGAACCATCCAGCCGGCTGGTTGATACGCATGGTGTGGAAATGGGAGATGTTCGGCCACTCCTTCGGCAGATCGGAATATCGACCGATCACGCCGCCACCATATCCCATCACACCAACAATGCCACCATGTTTCCAGTGGCCGATTTTCTCACGATAAGACTGTTCTAACTGCCCGAGAAGGTCTTTCGACATGTCATTCTTCTCGGCCGCCCTTTTTATTTCCGACACAAAACTCGGAAATGGCCCACTCTCGAGCTCGTCAAGCAGTGGTGTCTTCGGAAGGTCTGCCATGGTCACTCCTCAAATTTCAACAAAGAATTCTCTGTTAACTCTATTTTCTAATTCAAATGAGAACGCTGCGAAGTCTCCAGGAAACTTCAGCTTTCTTTCAAGATAAAGGTTATCGGCATTCTCCAATTTTTATCATGTTAAATAATTCACTATCACACCATCATATCTAAGCGAAAACCCGATGCGAGTCAAGCGGAAAATGTGAAAAGTTTCATTATCTATCACTCTGCATTTGTATTCCCGGGAAACCATCGCATTCGCATCGCGGACTCGTAACGCGTTAATGTTACTATAGTTAATAAAAGCTAATCGTGGCGACTCAGTGCCCCAGGGAGATTCCGGCTGTTTTTTTGCCTGTAGAAAGATGTACATATCATGCCTCTCACGCAGGATTTCCGCCCAATGGGGACCTCAAACCTCCGATAGGAAATACCCCCCAACATGTGGGGGGTATCGCGGTTAATAATGGAGTTATGTTTACATACCCTTGTATGGATTCGGTCCAGCAGTATCGATAGTCTCAAGAAAATCGTCGAAGATCTTGGGGATCTGGTGGTAATCCGAAATCGCCAGTTCGTGGAGTTCCACCCGTTCCTCTTCGAG
>CBDUZQ010000215.1:0-4926 GCA_965371755.1 uncultured bacterium | reverse complement strand
TTAATCAGGTGATCGCATGATTAGTCAACAAAAGGACACAAGCACACCTTCCCGGAAACAGCGCAAGGCGGCGTTACGACAATTACTGCAGGAGCGCAACATGGATGCCGTTGGGGCAATGGCGCGCGAGGATCCACATGTGGTGCGGACGCTGCCAACAATGTTGTTTGACCGTGAGCCCTTGGTGTGCTGGCGCGCGATCGAGGCGTTGGGCAAAATCGCGGCCGTGATCGCCGAAGCTGACCTGGAACGCGTGCGTGTTATGATCCGCGCTCAGCTCTGGCAGATGAACGACGAGTCCGGCAATGTCGGCTGGTACGCGGCGGAAGCAATCGGCGAGATTCTGTACAACGTGCCAATCCTGATCGATGAGTTCGGGCAACTACTGCTGTCGTATCTTGACGAGGAACCGTTTGAGCGCGGCGCCCATTGGGCGGTGGCGCGAGTGGCATCCATCCGATCTGACATCTACCGCGACCGCCTCGACGAACTCCTCCCCTCCCTTGAAAGCGGTGATGCGTACATCCGGGCGTTTGCGTTGATAGCGCTCACTCACATCGACGCGGAACGAGCCGGTCAGCACGCAGCGCGCCTCGCCAACGACCGGGCAGTTATCAGCTACTATGACTACGAGGATGGAGAGTTGCGAGAGGCAACTGTGGATACGATGGTGCGGTCATGATCCCACAGCATGCTGTGGGCCACCGGGGGTCCTCGTCTGCCCCTTGACTACCTTGGATGCATCCTTCAAACGGGCAGACCGGGAGGTCTGCCGCGCACGGATCATTTGAGTTTCTGCTTGGCCTTCAACTCGGCGAGCTTGGTGTTGGCCACGGTGCTGTCGACTTTCATCGTGTCTTCGCCGAACACTGCAAACCGCAGCCACTGGCACCCGAACTTGAACAGTTCGACATCGTCGGTCTTGATCTTCTCGATAAGGGCGTCGTCTACGTCGAACTTTTGCAGAAAAGAGCTCTCAAAAACAAATTCACGGAACTTGTCGATGTTGTAGCAAACCGTGAAGAACATCTCCATCCGGCCCGGATCGAGCTTGCTCCCCTTGTCGAAGAAAGAATGCAGGGTGAGATTCTTGAACAACTCACCCATCTCGCTGTAGTCGTCGATCCCTTCGTTGTCCAGCCACTGAGCGACCGTTTGCTCTTTGTCCTCATTGAATCCCTTGCAAACAGGTTCCTGCAGCAGGAAGTAAAACTCCTTCTGCAGCGGTCCAGTCATCCCCTCCCTTGGCGAGGCGAGTCCGAGGGGATACATGCGGCAAGCCCAGGGGCGGTCGGCATACACTGTACAGCCCGTATCTCCGACAAAATGACAGCTTTTTTTCTCGTTCTCCTGCATAGCCAGCAGAATAATCGGGTAATTGAGGTTCTTATCAAACGGCGCAATAGTGTACTTACTCAGAAACTCCTGTGAGGAGATACCCAGGCCATTCTTGAGCCGTATAACATCGTACGGTGTCAGGAAGATGTTGACGTCGGCGCAGCACTCATTGAAGCAGGGCACCCCGGGATGACAACGGAACTTGAAGCTGGTATCAAGTTCCATCCGAGGATACTCTTTCTCATCTTTGAGAATGGCCTCTTTGAGGTTTTCTATTTCTTTCATTGGTCAGTCCTCATCTTCGATGATGCGATCTCTCAGCGCCGACTGCGACCAGACCGGAATCGGTCCGGACTCACCGGTCTCCGGATCGAGGCGATGCCGGTAGGAGACCTTCTGCTGGTATTGTGAACTCATCCACTCCCAGCCTTTGATGTAGTATGAACACTCGTCGTTGAAGCAAACATACTGGGGATGCGTGCCCCAGTTGGCTTCGACCGGCGGCTGCCATTTCAACATTTTCTCTCCGCAATGCGGACATTTGTCTGAATATTCCATGGGCACAATAGTAAGCAAAAAGTTCTGGGTTGGCCAGCATTATCCTGGCATGTCAGTCTCGGCACAGGCGAGCCTGTCACTCATGCTTCGCACGGCGCCGTATCCTGGATACTGGGGTCAGGCTCCGGGACGCCTTATCAACCGATCCGTCGAAAAGAAAGGTCCTCCGGGCAACATTACCCGGAGGACCTGTTAATTGCGAAATCAAACCGAAGTCACAACTAGAAAACGTAGTGAATCTCGCGTTTCATCATCTCCCATTTGTTGGACGCCGGATCCCATTTGCAGTTAGCAAACACTTCCCAGTCATCCTTCATCTTCGGAGTATCCGAGCGGAAGTAGTAGCCCGGCCAGCGCGTTTCCTCACGGAAGAGGATGGTCCGCACGTGGGCTTCGGCCTGCCACATCCGGTGGATGTTTTCCCAGCAGCGCATCAGTTCGTGTTTGTCCTCAGCAGCGAGTTGCAGGGAGTCTTCCCTGAGGAAGTCAATCAACTCGAGGCCCTTTTCCAGAAGCGGTTTGCTGGTGGTGAACTGCGTGGAGACACCGCCCGCGTACTCGTCCATGATCTTCTGCAAACGGAACATGAACATCTTCGGACGAATGTAGTTCGGGTTGGTGTCCGCATCGGAGGTATAGTTCTTATGCTCTTCGAACCGATCCAGCGGGGCCAGAATCGTCTTCTTGAGCTCTTCCACCTTAGCAGCATCAACCTTCGGCTCGTCGGTATTCTCGACAGCGAACTTCACCGCCGCCTTAGCCGCAATACGACCCTCGGCGTGCGAGCCGGAGGAGAACTTGTGGCTGGAGGCGCCGGAACCATCGCCGGCCGCGAACATACCCTTGACCGTGGTCATCTGGGCATAACCCCAGAAGTAGTCCTTGTGAGCGATATCCTCGGGACCGCTGACCCAAGCGCCGGAAGCGCCGGAGTGGGAACCGATGAAGTACGGCTCGCAGGCAGCGATCTCAGACGGCTTCTCTTCCGGAGCAGTGTTGGTGGCCGCCCAGAGGATCGCCTGCGAGATCGTCATATCCAGGAAGTCTTCCCAGGCTTCGCTCTCAAGCTCTTTGAGTTTTTTCTTACGCTCTTTCTCGTCTTTAACCTCATCGGCGATCTTGCCTATGGCCTCTTCGGTCCGCATGAAGATCGGGCCTTTGCCGTCCATCACGTCGAGCATCATCAGCCAGTTACGCAAGTTAGCCGGAACCGGCTTGACCAAGCCGTACGGTTTCCAGTTCTGAAGCTCGTCACGACGAGTTTCCATGTAGTTCTCACCCAGACCGTTGGTGGCGCGGGACTTGAACAGCAGGAACCAGGCGCCGACCGGACCGTAGGCGTCCTTGAAGCGCACCGGGATAAAACGAACTTCCTGGCAGGTCATCTCAGCGCCCGCCTTGAGCGTGAAATACGCGCTGGCGCCAGAGTTAAACGGCGGATACCAGGAACGACCCAGGCCCTCACCGGAACTCCGCGGCTTGAAGACGTGCACAGCACCACCCATGGCGACGATCACAGCTTTGGCCTTGAAGACATAGAACTTGTCATCGCGGACCGAGAAACCGGCCGCGCCGACACAATTGCCCTTGTCGTCCATCAGCGGCTCGGTTATGAAGACGCGCTCGTAGATGTTGTCCATACCAAGAGCGTTCTTGGCCGCTTCGGCCACGATCACCTTGTAGGACTCACCGTTGATCATAAGCTGCCAACGTCCTTCGTGGACATAACCACCATCGGCATCTTTCCAAATCGGGAGACCCCACTTTTCAAACAGATGAACGGTGGAATCGACGTGGCGGGCGATATTCGCTACCAAATCCTCACGGGTGATGCCCATAAGGTCGTTGCGAACGTAGTTAACATAGTCGTGGATGCTGTTCTGGCCGTCCTTGACGCCAACGTACTGGTTGATGGCCGAAAGACCCATGGCCACCGCACCGGAACGATCCATCGCAGCTTTGTCGACCAGCGTAACCTTGAGGCCGTTTTTCTTCGCCCAGTAAGACGCCTCAACGGCTGCTCCACAGGCCGCCATGCCACCACCGCATATCAGTACGTCAGTGGTGACTTCTACAGTTTCAAAATTCGGCATGTTTGAACCGTTCCTTTCTTACTTGACAAGCACCATGTCGGATTTACATCCATGCTGTTCCGGCTCGCCCATGAGCATTTGGTCACCCAGGTCATCGGGCATAGTGGAGTATCCACCATCGGGAACCGCAGTACCTTCCGGCGTGGTCCGGATCGGGAACTTGAACCGCTTCAGAGTACCGTTGCGGAATTTGACGGTCCACATAATGGCGTCGGTACTCCGCATCGGAGTTACCATAGCACCGAGTGGTACAAAATCGGCGTAGCCGCGCACCTCAATCGCCTGCGGCTGGCAGATCTTGACGCAACTGTAGCACTCCCAGCACATTTCCGGGGCCTGATTGTACGCCTTCATCAGGTCTTTGTTCAGAACCATCAAGTCGTTGGGGCAAATGTACTGGCAAGCAGTCTTGTCCAGCGCCTTGCACCCGTCGCACTTGTCAACAATCACAAAACTCGGCATTAAATCCTCCTTAACGACTAATGCTTAAGTAGCGTGTATTAAAACTCGTTTTGTCTCTGTCTCTATTCTCGTTACTTCTTTGCGTCACCAGTGGCGTGGCCGTGCATCTTGACCTCGACCTTGTCTTCTTCCTCGATGCTGGCATAGTACTCACGCAGAATGGCCAGCACTTCGGGACGGCTGAACTCAGCCGGCACATCCCCACCTTCGGAGAGCGATTTGCGAAGGGCCGTGCCGCTGAGGAAAAGACGATCCTCCTTGGCGTGCGGGCAGGTCTTCATGGAAGCCATACCGCCGCACTTGTAACACCAGAACGTCCAGTCGATCGGCAGCATCTTGCACTGAAGCGCGCCCTCGGGAAGCTTGTGGAAAACATCCTGAGCGTCGAAGGGACCGTAATAGTTGCCGACACCGGCATGGTCGCGGCCGATGATCATGTGGGAGCAGCCGAAGTTCTGACGGAAAACGGCGTGCA
>CBDUZQ010000214.1:0-4930 GCA_965371755.1 uncultured bacterium | reverse complement strand
GGTGGCAAAGCTGAAGCGGCAGGCATTAATCAAGGGTATACCGGTTTGTCATGGATCCAGCCTGAAATCGGATACGAGCAGGTAGCGATAAGCTCCGGCCGAGAGACAGCGGCAGACTATACTTCTGCGGATGAGGTGATAAGCTCCAGCCCGACCCACTGTTTCGACCTGCGCATGATTGAAACAATTGGAGTTCGCAAGGCTCACAAACAACCTAAACGAACACGGAGGTAGTATGCCGAGGGAGAAGATCTATTACGATTCCAGCGCCGGACCCCTCTGGATCAGCGTGGCCGTGGAAGGACTTGTTGAGTGGGAGTTTGAGTACCACAAGGGTAATCAGCCGATTTTGGCTCGTTGGGATGATCCAAAACCGACACCCACTGGGGGCGATCACCACACTTTTGAGATCGAGAAGCCGCCTCCCCCCGGCACCTTAGCTACTCGGTGGGCCGTTGTGCTCACGAATCGCTCCAATGAAGAGCAACCCTACAAAGTAGCGATCAAATGGCCCCAGGACGGCGCTGTTCTGCACACCGTTGTCAGGGAGGGCACTTTGGCGCCGGGAGAGTCCGTTAGACTTGATGGCGAACCCTGGCTTCTGGCTCGGAACAACTAAGCGGCGAGAATGCTGAAGTATCACAGACACAATGTTTGCGGAAAGATGGGAGAGAGCGTGATGAGAAGGCTGATCGTTACTTTGCTTACACTCACTATCGGGGTTCTGGCCTGCGCCGGGGTCTCAGCGCAAGAAGAGACGGCGCAAGCCGGCGAATACAAAGTTGATCTTTCGCCGCCGGATCTGGCAGCGTTCACCTTACTCGGCATCAACAGCAACAACGTAGCGCGCCCCGCCAGCGTCAAAGAACTAGCCTTTGCCTTCATGAACGCCGGCGGCGAAGGCAGTGATATCGTCCCTAATGTGGCCATTGAATGGAGTCCCGGTGAAACATTCGCGGCCAAGGACCTCGCCTTTTACCGCCTGAGCCGATGGTGGCGGGCTATGCAATTGTCCTTCGCGACCGGTAAAGACAGTCTCGGGACAAGCATGGGGTTCGGTTGGCGGTGGGTGCCGGTTGACAAAACCGATCCTTCAACTGGCGACAAAACCTTTGATAGAAATATCGAAGCGTCGTTTCGGCTCTGGGACGGCCTCAGGCAGCGGGACAGCACCCTGGTTTATCTGACCAATCAGCGATTCATTCCGCTCGTCAGGTCGATTTTGACAAACCACGGAATAGAGCCAACTTCGGTGGAAGAAAAGATCTTCGACGTGTACGACGCCCTGCCAGAGACCAGCAGGATCAGCCGGGCGGATGCAGACACTCTGAATGCTGCCTGGCTATACGACCGCCTCGTCGACAATCTGGATGGTGTCGGGGTGGCCGAAGATTCTCTCTCGGACGATGAGGAGAGCGAATTGCTCACACTCTGCAGAGAATACTCCTCAGTCCTTGCCGTAGACGAGGGCGAGATAGTCAGGCTGGCCAATGCAGCAGTCAAGCGCGCCAAAGAGGATTTCAAGCAGCGGTCATGGAACGCCATGGTGATCCATGTTGCCCTTGGCGCCGTGTGGACGTCATTTGACGGCACCTGGGGGGGACTTCGAACCAATTATTTCCGCGGCTACGTCGGAATGGCCTACCCTGTCGGTAGCTTTGGACAGATAATCGGCCATCTCGAATTCGACAAGTATGAACGAGATGATGCCATACAAGACCGTGCGTGGTCAGCCGGCGTGCGCAGTATCCTGGGCGGTAGCGATTTTCGCGGCACCGGTGAGTTCTTTTTTCGGAAGGTCGATGGCAAGGAGTCGCAATTTGACGAAGAAAAACTGAGCCTCAAAATCGGGACAGAGATCAAGATTCACGCCGGGCTCTGGCTCGAACTCGGCATCGGGTCCGATCTCCCCACAGGCGAGGAATCAGAGGGGCGCATCCTGACCCTGGCGAACCTGAAATACTCTCTCAATCCGTCAGCCAGAACAAAACTACCAAGTTCCAACTGAGGCCGTCCTATCCTCGAGTACCGAGCCGGCCAGCGCATGAGAACGTACGCCGACCCAGTCTTCCAAAGAAACAGTGCTGTCAGTCGTCTCAGACTGACAGCACTTGCATCCATGTCAGTGCTGGTAAAGCACTGCGTTTCTCCGGTTGTTATACAATCAGGCGACCCATCAGATCCCGAACATTCATGTCTTCGCACGCGAAGATCATCTCCTTGACTTCTGCTTGGCGCTCCGGTGATAGCAGGCCGTCGGAGAGGGCAGTGAATTTGGCGGTCAGATCGTCCATGGTCATCGGTTCGCGCGGGTCGCCCTTGGGATACTCGAGGTACTCGGAGTACTCTTTGCCGTCGGTAGTCTTGACGACAACTTTCGAGGGCTGCTTGGCCGGGAACATCGCCTCGAATTCCTGGGATGCCACCCCCTTGATCTTGTCGATCACCGCCCAAATGCGCTTGTCCTTGAGCTTCTCTTCGGAGAACGAATTGGTGGTGATCTGATGATCGACCAGCACCGCCGCTACACAATACGGTAACGAATGATCTGCTGTCTCGCGCGACTCCGGACGGTACTTATGCGGGTCAAACAGGATGTCACAGGCGCGAGCGATAGTGGTAACAGTAACCTCCTCGACCTGATCGAAACTGATATTGTGACTGCGCACGACGTTCAACGTGGCCGAGATATGCGTGTGCGTCAGCGCTTCGGTGGGGAACGCTTTCATGGAACACTCCAGTATCTTGAAGCTATCCCCAAGACCGGATAGCAACTTGTTGCTGTCCCAGTCGGGACCGAAGACATCCATGAACCCTTCCTTGCCCTCGAAGACAGCCTCGGTGCCGGAGTAACCCTTCTGTGCCATGAGCGCTGCGAAGACGCCGCTCTGGACCGCCATCGGATCGACCGTGTTTTTCATCATGGTAAGTTTGCCCGCGGTGGGGCAACCGATGGTGTGGTTGTGTGAACCGTTGATGCCGATCGCCATGACCATCTGATCGACATCGAGTCCAAGCAGCTTGCCGGCCACGATAGGCGAGACGAACTGGGTCAGCGTAGCGTGGTGCCACTTGCGTTCACGCACACCGGGCACGGCGAACTCGCACAGCCGCTGCTCGAACTCGTAGGCAAGGACCATAGCAACGATAACATCCTGCATCGAGGCGTTGACCATCTCCCCCACCGACAAGGCGGCCGGGATCAGATCGGAGGGATGTGATGGATCTTCTTTCCAGTAGATGTCGTTGAAATCGAGCGCGCGGATCATCAGCGAGTTGACGAGAGTAGCGTTCACCGCCGGTATCTTGTCGCCGAAGCCAAGGAGACTCGCTTCCTTTTTGCCACTCATGCCCAGGTAAATGTCCCGAAGGATGTTAACGTCTTTTGTGTGGTAGCCGCCGTAGGCGCAGCCGACCGAATCATAGAGGTATCTCTTGACCTCGTTGACGACGCTTTCCGGGAGGTCTTCATACTTGAGTTTTAGTGCGAACTCAGCTATCTGTCTTGAGATTGATTTGTCCATCAAATGTATCCTGTATCAAAACTAACTTGTTGGCACTCCTCGGGAAGAGCTACCGTGCATAAGGCTCTATTCTGACGCGATGGACCTAGGGAATACCCAGGCTCTTTCTGTACTCGAGTATTTTGCGATCGTAGGAATAAACAACGGGCAGATGAATTGCCTCATCATCGAATTTAATAAACTCACCAAAATCAGTGCGCACCATGACTTCTTCGATGTTCTGGTTGCCTGCAGATTCATAGGTTGCTCCGTGGGGGTCGCATGTAAACGTGAAAAACACGGCAGAGTCCACCGCAGCTTCATGCTCCAGCGCATCGTCCCAATAGACGAGCTTCATCGGTAGGTCTTCCAACCACATCTGTACGCTCTCCAGATCCAAGGTGATCCTGTGCAGAGTCTCATCCGGCACCTGAACCTTGACGGTCATCGTTACTACAAACAAAGTATCGTTGGCTGCAATGCTCACCATGTAAACGCCATACCACGAACCTTCAAAGGGTAGTGGAAACACGCACACTCCTCCCCTCTCTTCTCCACATTGAATCTGCATGTATGGTCCGGGGTTAACACAGGAGCACACCGACAGGATTGCGCCAACAGTCAGAATCAGGAAAACACGGTCGACAGCCCTTCTTCCAGCAGTCAGCCATGGTTGCTTCATCGAAGAATTGGAATTCCGACCGCGAGAAATAACCATTGCTAACTGTCCCTTGAGAACAGCCGTTCAAAACCCGGGTACGCCGTCAACGGTATGATCTCGAAATCGATCAACCCTTCCTTCACGAATGGCAGTGTTTTGAGCACTCCTCTCGCTTCGTCGACATCGGCACACTCCAGCATAATAACAGCGCAGCGTTCATCGGCCCGGAAGTACAGTTCACGGATAACGCCCGCCTGGTACAACTCCCACGCCCGCAGCGCCTCGGCTTTGGTGTGCTCCTTGAATCTCTCAGCAGATACGCCGGGGAGCTCTTTTTCGATGGCCAGTATTTTCACTAGTCCTCCGTCTAAAGCCTCTCCTTGACCCAATCCTCCAACCCTCCGGCCACTATCAACTCCTGCGCCGGCGTTCCAATGGGACTCAGACTATACTGTTTGCCGTCAGCCGTCAAGGTTGCTTTGGCAAAATCAATCTCGGCCTTGATGCCGGTCGCGACCGTCAGTTTGTTTGTGCCGAACTTTGCTTTCAGGTCGCGCACCAGTTCTGGTGCCTCAATCGCAAGAAAACCATTGTTGATGGCGTTGCGTTTGTATGTCTCGCTGAATGACCCAGCCAGCACCAGACGTATGCCTTTGTACTTCAGCGCCGTGGCCGCCTGTTCGCGCGAACTGCCGCTGCCGAAATTGAACCCGCCGACGAGGATGTCGCCGTCGTTTGCTATCTTGCCGAACTCCGGATCGTAGTT
>CBDUZQ010000213.1:0-4998 GCA_965371755.1 uncultured bacterium | reverse complement strand
CCCCAGCGACCCGGACCCATCAGAACGAACTGGTGTTTGGGTAACAGTTTGTTCAGCCGGCCGACGGCGCGACCAACATCGGCCATCGCTGATCGATCGGGTAACTCCGCGTATTTCTGTGGGTCCACGTAGACGATATGCGTAATGTCCGGTGTTCGACCATTGGATATGTATCTGTTGGCTGAAAAGATAACGCGATCCTCAGGGGTGCCCTTGGGAATGGGCGCCGGAGCGCTCAGGGCTGAGTAGCTCTGGGAGCGACACTGCAACAGGTAGAGATGATGACCATCCGAGGCAAACTCGATATCCACCGGAACTCCCAGGGTCTCTTCGAGCGTGTCAAGAATGGCCTTCACCCGGTTTACGAACGAGGTCCGTTGCGTCAGACCGTCGAACGTCACGACCAGATCGTCGTGATCGTAGTCGATATTCAACCCTGACGGTATCCGCATGAGATCATCTTCAAAAATGGAAACTATATTCTGTGCGTCGGGAAACTCATCGCCCACTTCGCGCAGGAAGACCCGGACATCCATCGTTTCAAACGTATTGGTCGACAGATTGATAACATCAATCTCCTTTGGCGAGTATCGTGCCGTCTCATCCGGACTTGCATTCGCCCGCAGGCCCGGCTGCCCTGGAGCAATCAGGACAGGGTAGTCGTCGCTGAGACGATCGACGGCTCGTGTGCCCAGACCGGGCACCAGCCTGATCAGACCATCCTCGCGCGTGATCCTGGGCGACCAGCGAAACTCGTTCTTGCTGAAGGCCACACCGGCGTAGGAGGGCAGGAAGTACTTGCCCACCCGGGTCCCCACGACCTGCTCGATCATGATACCCATTTCCTCGCCGAAATCGATCAGGTCTCTTTCGGCGCGATATTCAATCGGATCGGGACCGAAAGTCGACGCATAGACCTCAGCGATGGCATCGAGCAAGGCTTCGAGTTTCTGCTGCTTGCTGCCCTGATTAGCCACAAACAGGCTCTTGTACTTGCCGGAGAACACAGCGCCGATCCGGTCCTCAAGAAGACTGGAACTACGCACGATGAGCGGTTGGTCACCCAGGTCGTCCAGGGCGGCCGACAGACCGTTGACGATGTCCGGGGGGAACCGGGCATTCTTGAAAGTCTGCACGATGTGCGGGTATTCGAAACGCACTTGATTGATCGGTTTGTACTTCTGCTCGACAACTTCGTCAAAGTTGTTGTAGTGCATAAAATGGAGCAGGACATCGGAGGTAATATGGTAGGTCTTGGGAATTCTGACGTCGGCCAGATGTTCGTTCTCCAATGCCTTCTTCTTCAGAATCTGTGTCGCCAGAAACAGGCCGGCGCTTTTGCCGCCAAGTTTGCCATGACTCTCCGCGGAGAAAACGACACGGTTCAACAGGTGAAAGAAGTCTTTAACTTCGATGAAGTTCTTGGCCACGCTGATAAACTGAAGCTGATCCGATAAAAACCGTCGAATGAGGGAAACCTCGATACCACGTTTGTTGGGCGACTGGATATCGGGGTCCTGCTCGGCCAGATGATGGTACCGTCGTATGGCGTCGGCTACTTCCGACAAAGACAGATTACGGTTCACCACCTGCACGAGAAACGACAGCTTGTCTTCATGGATCCATTTCTGTATGAGACGGAAGATATCGTCATCAGGCAGGTGTATTGAGGCGGTCTTGAAAATCTCCCCACAGATCTCAGGCGAAAAGCCGATTTGCCGACGTTCGTACGGCTGATTCAGATCCTCGAGCATAGACTCTTCCAACTGTCGTGTGTCCGGCGAGAACGTTTGGACAATCCGTTCGGCATCTTCAATGCCGCTCCAGCACATGTGATTGAGCATCTTGCGGGCGACACCCAGATAGAGATTGCGGTCAGTCTGTTTGAGCATCTGCAGCACTATCTGCCACTCGACTTTCCTGCTGATCTCAGAATCGCCCTGACGATGCTCCCACCTATCGGCAATATCCCGCATCCTCATGCTTGCAATGCGGTGACCGATACGATCGGCGATCGTTTTTATCAGCTTGCTTTCCTCTTTCAGAAAGGGTCCGTCATCCCACTGCGGCATTTCCTCGGTGTAGAAAACGCAGATCGAACCGACGGTGGCGCCGGCGGCAACGATGTTGGCGCGTAAGCCCCACTCGGTCTCAGTGAAGTCAGGCGTCGTGTAGGTCTTATTATCGAGAACCATTCGTGCTACGCACACCTCGGTATACTGCCACCCCGGGGGTATCGCCTCGAGAACGGCCTTGCAGATTTCGTCGAGCCCGACGTCAGGCATACCCAGCACTTCCTCAACCTTGTACAGGCAATTGAGTTCCTTGGCCCTCTCCTGAAGCTCGTGGAGGAGACGGTCGACCGATTTCCCTCGGTCGTCGCCTTCATTTCGTGATGTCATCTCAGAATCACTCCCTTACTGAGTCGCCCGTCAACCTTGATTAGTAACGGTGCTTCCAACCTTATGTGGCGGACGAAGTCGGTTTCGAAGACCGTTTCCTGAGCTTGCAGCCAGGCCCAATCGATACTGTAACATCCGGTGTGGAGGACACTGAAGTAGCACAACTGCAGGCTGGTCAGGTTGTGGAAGAAATGTGACCCCTGGCTTAGTTCGACATGCATATCAGGCAGCGTTGCTTCGACAAGCACCTGAACACCCGAGATATTACCCCAGTCCACCGGGATCCCCAGCCAGGGATCGGAGCAGCCCCATCGTCCGAATCCAATCAGGACATAGCGACGCTTGTCCGCAATTACTTGTTGGTTGATGGTATTTATCTCAGAAGCAATCGCTCGCGTATTCTCTTTTTGAAAAGTATCCGGTTTCACATAGACAATATCGGACAGATTGTCCATGGTGCCATTCCCGAGTACACACTCCGATGCCAGCAGAACCCGTTCTGATTTCATGTCGGCATCCGTCACCTCGACGTGTTCGTCGGATACCACCATTGGTCTGACCTGGAGAAGACCAAATCGCGGCGGCGATTTGCGGCGCGGGTCCAGGACAACAGCAAATTCCATTTCGATGGCAGCGCCCAACTCCTCGCTGCAGGCACTCAGCAGAATTTTGATCAGGGCGTTGAGAGGTATCTCGCCCAGACGAATAACCGGCGCGAAATTCAGGACGCGGGTACCATCGGCACCGATCCCCATCACGATTCGATCGTTCTGGGGCTGATAAGTGGAAGCCACCTGGGCCAGGGAACCATCGCGTTCAGCCTCTTTCAGGGTGCTCTTCGTAAGATATTCTGTCTCGTGGATAGGATCGAAAGCCGGAGTTTTCCCCATGTTGACCACCCAGAATTCCGTCTGGGTATTCTTGAGAAGCTCGGCGGTTGTGAACGGTGGGTTGGCATTGGGATACTCAGGGCAATAGGCCCAGGCGAGCCCGCCGTCAACAATCGTCTTCCCCAGTCCGAGAGCCAGGTCAACGACGCCGTCCTCCGGCTGGGCGTGTCCGAAAGCATAGAAATTGAATGAGCGGCCAACGCCTGAAATAGAGGGGTAGAAGCGATCATCATGGCGGCTTCCCACTATCTCCTGAATGATGACAGCCATCTTCTCCTCTTTTGGAGAGTGGCCGGTCATGGCCCCGTAGGCTTTTGCTTCACGGAAAAATGTCGAGGCGTAAACGAACTTGACTCCCTCGACCAGTTTCTTGTATCGGGCATTTGTGTCCGGCTGATTGTTCGGTGTCATCTTCGTCCCGTAGACACCTGCGAACGGCTCATACATGGCATCCTCGAGCATGCTCGAAGATCGAATAGCCAGGGGTGATTTGACAGAGGCGATCAAACCTCGCAGATCGCCGGCGAACTCGGCCGGGAACTCAGCTCGCTGGAAGGCGTTGGCGATGCGGTCATCAGCAGTGTCATCAAGAGCGATATCATAGAGGTCGTTGCGATTCATGAAGGCGTCGAAGACATCTGTCCCGATGACGACCAGTCTCGGCACCGAGACTTTCATCCCCTCAAAAGCACCTTTGGGAAAACGGTCCTGCAAAACCTTATGGGCAAACGCGAGCCCCGAGGCTTTGCCGCCGATAGCCCCCCCTCCGATCCTGGACACTACGTTTTCGCTCTCGAAGAAGCGACGGTCGAACCGTGGAATATCCTGAACAGCAGGGATAGCGACTTTTTTGTTCATTGTCTCGACCTTATCCAGGCAATGCTATTTCTCCTCATAACCAATATACGGCGTCGACCAACAAATACTAATTACTATCTGCTACAGTACGAGTTTCCTCACAATAAACGTTACTGTGCGCGGCAGATGTCCTGAAGCTGTCCCTTTGAGAAGAACACACCCACTTCCCCTCCCTCCTAATCCTTGAACAAATCGTCGAAGCTGCTTTTGCGGTCGTCTTTGGAATCATCCGACGATCTGATGCCGCCGGGGCGTTTCACAACGTCGCGCATCTGGAAATAGTCACAGAAGTTGCTCTTCTCTTTGTTGACGATGTTGGTCTCAACCGGTTCCATGCACTGAAACCGCCGGCCCGGCTGAAAATGCCGACAGCCGCGACAACAGCGCAAATCGGCCAGACAGTTTTCACAGCTATCAGCGCGCGCCACGCGGCCTTCGATACCGGTAGCACGACCACAGTTCCAGCAGATCAAACCTTCGGTAGGCATATAGACTCACTCCCGATTGTTTTTGGGCAATATAAGCGGGGAATGTCAGGTTCGCAAGCGAGCAGACCTACAAGACTGCTGACCTCGCTCAACACGAGGCGCCCAACAGTATACATTATTTCTTGAGATGACGCAGTCGTCGGGCGGAGCCGCCCGACACCATCACTAATGACACTGTTCTGTCACCCCGGCGAAAGCCGGGGGTCCATCCGCTCCGTTCGCCCGCCAAAAGATCGGAATGATGCGCACGAAGCGCGAAAGACAGGCTTGGCCACCGTCCCAATCAAGATTGAGACAGCCACCATCCGGGGAAATGGTGGTCCACCCAGCCCTTTCGGGCCCTAATCCTCCCAGACCGGG
>CBDUZQ010000212.1:0-5027 GCA_965371755.1 uncultured bacterium | reverse complement strand
GCGTGGAGTCGCTCTTTCCAAAATTCGCGCCCGGTCTTCGCTTCCAAACAGGATGTGAAACCCTGGTCACTGACCATGAACAACAGATCACCCACAATCAGCGGCGACGGAACTGAGGGAGTATTCCTTCTGGCGCTCCAGGCGACGTGCGTGTCGGTCACATCGCCGGTTCCTGAGGGTCGAACGGCCAGCAAGTGTTTGGAAAAGCCTGTAGTAAAATAGACGAGACCATGCTCGAAAATCGGACGGCATGCGGCGTTCCAGCCCCAACCTTCATGACGAACGCGCCAAAGTTCTTCGCCGGTTTTCGGGGCGTAGGAGAAGGTGACTTCAGCCGCAGGGCTAATGAGTTGCCGTTGCCCTTGATACTCGATGATGGTTGGCGTTGCGTAGGCCTTCCTGTTGTCACCGGGCTTTTCTTTCTTGGTTTCCAAGATATCGGCATCAGAGAGACCCTCTGCCTTGAGAACGGCCGCTAAATCCGAATCAACCTCCCGATTCTGCAGCCACAGGTTTTTACCGGTTTTTTTGTCAAGGGCGACGACAAACTGGGCATCGACGCCATCGAAATGGAGGAAAAGTGAATCGCCATCGATAATCGGCGAAGATGCGGGACGCACTCGATGATCGCAGTTAAGGTCCCGACGCTCCCAGAGTTTCTCTCCACTCTTGGTATCCAGGCAGGCGGTGCCGTAGGTCCCAAAGTGAACATAAACGCGCCCATCCTCGACAATGGGAGTGGGTGTTGCATGACTGTTGAGCCCCCCATATGCCTTCTGCGGGTTCGCCACGTCGAACACCTTGATATCGTGAATGACCTTGCCGCTTTCCAGGTCAACGCAAATAGCGAACAGTTCCAATCCGTCTTCGCGTCCGGTCGTCAGCCAAATCTGGTTGCCCCAGACAACCGGAGAAGACCACCCCTCGTCGTGAATCGGCGTTTTCCAACGCATATTCTTCGTTTCACTAAACTCGACTGGAAGATTCTTTGCAACGCTCTTGCCGTCCCCATTTGGACCGCGAAACTGGTTCCAGTAGTCTTTATCCTCCACGTGGACCTTCTTCGTGCCGGATACCTTTGTGGTGACATCCCCGGCGGATGCGATGCCAAGAGGAAGTACGAGCATCGTGCACAGCAGGATACATGCCGGCAACAAGTGTAAGTTCAATCGGCTTGTTTTACTTGACATCACTATCTTGAATCTCTTTGATAAAAATATTGCGGTATTCAATAGGGCAGGGATTCTCTTTGCCGAGGTTATCGCCGTGAACAACGATATGCTTCTGGAAGCGGATAATTGCCGGCTCTATGTTGATTCGATGCGGTGTCATACCATGTTCCTTTCATCCATCATTGTTTGTTCGCAGGGAGACTACGGTCCCGTTTATTGTGGAGACGAAGACGCCCGCATTGGTCAGGGCCATGCCATCCAGCACGGGTGGTGCGGGAAGCGTGCATGTGGCCTTTTTTGAGCCGTCTTGGCGTGAAGCAACCCAGAAAGTACCCGGTCCGTGACCGGCGGCGGTTTCGGTGGGCGACTTTCCGCCTGCGACAAGCAGGGCGTCGCGGGTCAGCACGATAGACCTGGCCACGAAGGGCAGTTGTGCGGTCCACTTTATCCGGCGTTTTCTATCCTCATGTTTCGTGTTTTCGGGCGCGAGGTTCAGGACCTCCGCGAAAAGCTTGTAGCTGGTCGCCATGTCCGGGCGGACGTGTCCGTCACCGGCACGGTAGGCCATCCGTCCATATCCATATATGAGCTTGCCACTGTCAAAAGCCAGCAGCCGCCCGGCAGGTGACCGGTTGCCAACCAGTGGCCAGTATGTGTAACCGCCCCCTATCTCTGTACCATAGACCCAGTAGGTCCGGTGCCACCACGTGTCATCCAGAAAACCGCGTGGAGCAAACAAGTGCGGCACATCTTTGACCGGGACAAAGTTCTTGTCAACGCCCAAGCCGCGCATCCAGATCGCGTTATTCTCAATGGAGAGAATATCCGGTAGCGCCTTCTGCCTGATTTTGCCGTCGCCCCTGCTCATACTCATGTTTTTCTTGTGAAGCACTTTGCCCGTCTTCAACTCTAGTGCATACAGGTGGATCCCCCCGTCGATTCTGGAGGATCTGCCGGCCGCGAAGTATACCGTAGCCACACCACCTGAGAGCTTGTCGTCGACCAGCACAGATCCGTGTACCGGCCATACCGACTCGAGTTGCTCGCAGGCGAAGATGCGCCGATCCCGCGGCGCGGCGCGGAACCGCCAGTCCACCATCCCGTCGGAAGCCCGCAGGCAGTAGACGAATCCGTTTCGCGTCCCGAACAGGCACATGCTATTGAACAGGGTAGGCGGCGAATCGATCCGACCGTCAGCGACGAACCTCCAGACCGACTCGCCTTTTGCTGCTGACAGGGCGTGGAGGATGTGCCGATCCGTCTCGGCAACAAACACTAGGCCATCTGCGACGACCGGTGCCGTGATCGGAGAGGCGAGCTTTGCGGTCCATGCGATGTTCGGTTTGCTAGGCGCATCCAGGTCTTGGTATCCGCTTCGCCGCACGTCTCGGCGGTACGTCGGCCATGCGGTCTTCGATGATCCTGACTGGAGATTCGTGATTTCACCGTAGGCCGGGCCCTTTTCCAGCGCCGCTCGACCTTCTCCAGCGGAGGACTGCGGAGAAAGGGCATTGAATCCGATGAGTAGTTCTTCGGGCTGGCAGGCGCAGGAATGCTGCGGCGCGTAGATAAGGCCGTTGGCGGGCATGATGCCGTATTGGCAGGTTCCCCGGAACCACGAGTCCCCCTGGAAGACGCCGCTGCTGGGATCAATGAACTGGATTCCACCGCGGCCCACCATCAGCCATTTCACTGTTGCCTTGTTCCGGTAACAGCGATGGTGCCCCCACGCTTTCTGGGGTGGGATCGTTGCGGTGATCTCGCCGGTTTTCAGATCTCGCCCCTGGGTGAATCCGGGGTCGCCGCCGGCGCGCAGATCGCCAACCCACACCACACCGTGAATCACGAAGACATCACCCGGCGTGTTGTAGTTCTCGGAATAGGGCGCACGCCACAACTCCTCGCCGTCATCGAGGGAAAATGCGACCAACTCAGCGTTCTGTCTGTAATTGAAGCCTCCGCTGGAGATTATCCACTCGGCGCCCCGAGCTGGCGGGGATTTGCTCACATTGTCGCTTGCTGTGCGATCGAGGGTAAGCACGATGCCGTCATGAATGACCAGTGTGGGAGTAGACCAGGAAAAGCGGCTCCTTGCTACAGGATGCTCATAGCGCCACAACTCGTTACCTTCAACAGCATCGAGGCAGACCACATGTGTGATGCTCTGAAAGCACATCCTTCCATCGTTGACCGCCATAGTCGTAGGCATGACCTCGCCGGGAACCTTGAATTCCTGCTTCCAGAGCAAGTTGCCGGTAACTGTCTTTATCGCGACTATCCGTTGGGTCCCGTAGATGGGGAATGCTCCCTTTGGAAGGCGGCTCCAGATTACCTGTTTCGAGGAGGAGTTGAGGATGTGCTGGTTGAGCCGCTCTCTCCGCTCGTTGTGTTGGGCGGTCGTCATGTCGTCAGTGAGGGCATAAAGCGTCCCGTTTGTCAGGAGAAGCTCGCGCGCGCCGCTGGTGTCGGCAAGAGTCGAGATTTGCTTTCCTGTCGCGGTATCGAGGACCGTAACCGGCTCTCCGTAACCGAGTGAGACGTAGAGCCGGTCTCGGGCTGCTACCATCCGCCGTCCGATCTCAGGTGGACCGCTGCGAAAACCACGAAGGCGAGCTTCCCAGTTCGAAATGGGCTTCTTCCATAGCATCACACCGCTGAAGGCGTCCCTGGCCACCAGCTTCCATTGGGACCGCAGGTAGACAGAGCTAATGGGGCCCTCGTCGATGATGTAAAAGATCCGGCCGCCGGCCGTGACCATCGCGCTCATGCTGGCCAAATGCTCGTGGCTCCTGGCATACCCAGGACCGCACGTCCAGCGCAAACCCTGCGGCGGACCGACCACCGTGTCCTTCGATACGGCGTTGTTGGAGGCGTCGTAGAGGTAGTGGGTCCACTCATCCCGCTCTGCCGGCCACTCTTTGCGGGTGAACTCGATTCTCTCCTTCCGAGCATCCGCGATGACTCCCAGAGGGGCAAGCACCCGCGTCAATTCGTCCTGGGAAAACTGCCCCGTGTCACACGTGATGACAATCAAATTGACCACGTTGTCTACGTACGGCAGTTGCGACCCTTCCCATCGGACTGCTGTGATGGGACCGTAAAGCCCCTTTTCTGCCAGGTGCGTCCTGGCATCCGCGACGTTTCGAGGATCGCGATCCAGGCCCTGGACCAGGTACGAATCGCCTGCCCGCAACTGGGCCAAGAGCACCGGGCTGCCGCAGCCGATTGCGACAACCAGGCCCCCTTTCACACCCGAAGCATCAAGGATCTGCCTGGCATCCTGAGCCTTTGCCACGGAAAGATGCATCGCAAGTAGTCCAAGTGCAATGAAAGTACTTTTGTTCATGTCTACCATCCGTATTCCACAGTTGCCTATTCCAATTCATCGCCCGATTTCTTTGATGAAGATGTTGCGGTATTCAATAGGGCAGGGGTTTTCTTTGCCGAGGTTATCACCGTGCACCACGATATGCTTCTGCAGCCTGATAGGTGCCGGCTCCATGTTCATCATCCAGTCGTGAAACTCGAATTTGTCATAAAGAACCTCACCATCATACTCGGCTGAGAAGGTCCGGCCTTTCATGGTCAGCTTGACCGTATGCCAGAGGCCGACTTCCGGATCAATATGTCTGACATGAGGTTTTTCTTGTTCCTTGAGTCCCATTTTCTTCGCAACCTGTTTCGGTAGAAAATAGTAACTTTCCAGATGTCCCATGCCGCCTTTGGATCTCAGGTTAAACTGCTCCATGTCTCCGAAGCCCGGGATTTCCGGAATCAGTCTGCGGAAGTTGATACCGCTATCCGAAATTGTCGGCATCCGGAAATCGAGCATCAGTATGAAATCTCTGTAATGCT